>CAYNSZ010000121.1:0-4652 GCA_964400075.1 uncultured Planctomycetia bacterium | reverse complement strand
AGCCTAAAATAGTACCGGTTAAAATGCCGGGTATGGCGTTCGGCAGTACCGTGTGCCTGATGGTCTGCCATTTACTGGCGCCAAGCGAAAGGCTTACTTCGCGAAATGACTGCGGCACGCTTTCCAATGATTCACGCGAAGCGGTAATAATGAGGGGTAAAATCATTATTCCCAGGGTAAGCGAACCGGAAAGTATGGAAGCTCCGAATTTTAAATATATAACAAACAGCGAAAGACCAAACAGGCCGTAGACAACCGAGGGTACGCCCGCCAAATTTACAATGGCAAGCTTTATGACGCGCGTAAGAAAATTATCTTTTGCGTATTCGCTTAAATATATGGCAGCGAATAAACCGATAGGCAAAGCGAAAATGATAGCTCCGGTCACCAGATACACCGTACCCACGATCGCCGGGTATATTCCGCCACCACGCATTCCCTGGCGCGGTATATCAGAGAGAAATTGCCAATTGATAGCGGGTATGCCTGTGACCGCGATAATGGCCACAATCAGGCCTGCTGGTACCACCACTAGTAAGGTAGCGAGCAACAAAAAGAAAAAAGCTATTTTTTGGGATCTTTGCGGATTCCTCAAACGTTCCTCCTGCGTAAAAACAAATCAGCGGTAACGTTAACGATGAAACTGATTATGAACAGGATAATACCAACGGCAAATAAGGCAAAATAGTGCTCGCTTCCCACTACCGCCTCGCCCATTTCCGCGGCAATGGTCGCAGTCAAAGTGCGGACCGGCTGCAGAATACTTTGGGGAATGACCGCGGCGTTACCGGTTATCATCATCACCGCCATGGTTTCACCGATAACCCTGCCAATACCCAGCATGACCGCGGCCAATATGCCGGAGGAACCAGCCGGCAGCATCACCCGCCAGATAGTCTGCCAGTGGGTGGCGCCCAGAGCAAAAGCTCCTTCCTTATATGACTTGGGTATAGAATAGAGCGCATCTTCGGCGATGGAAACAATGGTCGGCATGGCCATAAAGGCAAGCATGATTGAGCCGGAGAGCGCGTTTAAACCGGTGGGAAGGTTAAAAATGCTCTTTATCCAGGGGACAAGCGTTACCATTCCGATAAAACCTAAAACCACGCTGGGTATAGCCGCTAAAAGCTCGATGCCGGCTTTCAGTACTTCTTTTATTTTACCCGGAGCGATTTCAGCGATGTACACGGCGCTGGCTACGCCAATGGGAATAGAGATGGCTGCCGCGCCCACCGTAACCAGGAGCGAGCCCAGGATTAAAGGCAAAACTCCTAATTCCGGCGGCTCAGAGATAGGATACCATTTGCTGCCCAGGAGAAATCGAAATGGCGAAACTGCTTTAAATACACTGATTCCTTCTTTAAGCAGAAAGAAAAAAATCAGGAGGACAAAAATAATTGAGGCCAGGCCGCAGAGCAGTATCAGCTTCTCAATCAGAAATTCTTTTATCCGGCGCATCATTGGGTTATCGGCACAAAATCAGTCTCTAAAACAATATTCTGGCCTGCTGGGGAAAGCACGAAATCAAGAAAATTCTTTACCGCACCCTGCGGTGCTCGGTTCGTGTAAAGAAATAACGGCCGGGAAATAGGATAGCTGCCACTCATCACATTTTCAAGCGTAGGCTCCACGTATACCGAATTCTCATCAGCAGCCACGGCAATGGGTTTTTGTTTTTCAGAAATATAGCCCATGCCGTAGTAACCAATGGCATCCGGATTATGAGCCACTTCATCAGCAATGGCTTGAGAAGAAGGAAGCATCAACGCCGAAGGCGCAAACTCTTCTTTAGAATCGGGGTTGTTCCTACGAAGAATATGCTCTTTAAAATAGACATGAGTCCCTGAATTGACTTCACGAGAAAGGATAACGATGGCCGAGTCTTTGCCTCCGACTTCTTTCCAGTTGGTGATTTTACCGGAAAAGATCCCTGCTAATTGAGCGACGGTCAATTGGGATGCAGGGTTCTGGGGATGGACAACCACTGCCAGGCCGTCAAGAGCAGCTTTGATCTCATGCGGCGCTATGTTTTTTTGATTGGCTAAACTCACTTCTTTTTCCTTTATATTCCTTGAACTCATGGCGATATCGCAGGTCCCATTGATTAAACTGGCAATGCCAGTGCCAGAACCCCCTCCGGTGACTGCCACGAATATTGTAGGATTTAATTCCATATACTGCTCAGCCCAGGCTTGCGCCAGATTTACCATGGTGTCAGAACCTTTGATTTGAATCATGGCGTCTTCTGTGCTCACCTGCTGGCTGCAGGCGACCAGGCTGATGGCCGGGATCAATAATAATTTTTTATACACGTTCTCCTCCCGGCTAAGTGCTGTAATTTTCGACTGTTCATGCAAAGGCAGAAGCGCCCGCTCTCCAGAAAACGTCCTGTCGGATTCGCCATAAATCCCACCCTCCTGACTGTCAGCAAAAATCCTGCTGGCGGCATACCCAGGGTGAAGAGGTAATTATACTATATGCGCTTGAAAAAATAGATAATTATTTTATTGGATACAATTTCCTGAACAGGCGCATGGCACATTAAATTTCGCAGCGCGGGAGGGTAATCGGTCCTCTGTATCCTTGAGACTAAAAAACCGATAGTTTCTGAAGAGCTATTATTCCAGGCCGGAATCTTTCTGAAAAATACGGTAAAAACAGAAAACAGTAAGGCCTAAAATCGCTGTCCAGGATATAGCCAGGAAGAACCAACCACCCACGCTCATCGCGCCTCCGCTGTCAGTCTTTTCCTTTTCCAAGCCATTTTTACCATGAGAGCGATAAAGATAAAAATCAAGAGCAAGCCCGCTCTGGTGGCCAATATATAAATCCGGTTTGCCGCGGCCACGCGGCTCATAAGAATTACCGGAAGCCATTCCTGAAAAAGCCACATGCCCAGGATAATAAACAAAAACAGGGGCGTAATATACTTGATAATGAATTTATAAATTTTAGGGATTATCAAATCTGCTCCTAAATGCATTTCATCCCAGGCCGCGTTCATTCCCAAGACCCAGCTGAATAAAACAACCTCGACCGTGGCAAAGATGACCAGCAAAAATGTACCTCCCCAAAAATCAAGTTCATCGACCACGCCTTTTCCTAAGAAAAAAATTGCGGGCTGACATAAAAGAAAGGCGATTGCCCCGAAAATCACGACCACTTTCTTTTTGGGAAGGTTGAATTCGTCCTCCATGATATTGCACATCAACAGCACCGTTGATTTCATGAAGGCGATCACCGGCTGGGCCAAGGATACCGAAGAAGTGATTCCGGCCATGAATAAGAGCAAAAACCACAGGAAACTGAAGATACTTGCCCAGGGAAGCTGTTGAAGGATTAAGGGCATGGTCACGTATCCGAGATTAAACGTACCGGATGCGGCCACGGCGCGGATATCAACCGGGCCAAAAAACATAAAGGCCGCGGGGATAACAATGCTTCCGCCGATGATCACTTCCGCGATCTCATTCATGCTGGCAGCGGTAAGGCCCGATAAAACCACATCATCAGTCTTGGAAAGATAGCTGGCATAGGTGAGGATGACTCCTATGCCGACGCTTAAGGTAAACAGTATCTGGCCGGCTGCTTCAAGCCAGACTTTGGCTGATTTAAGCGCACCGAGGTCAGGATTCCAGAGGAATCCAAAACCATTGAGCACATTCCAATCCGGCCGGCTTGAATCAAAAACACCGAGGGTAATTACCCTGGCCACAAGCACAATACCGCAAATGAACAATAACGGCATGGCTATTTTATTCAGCCTCTCTATTCCTCCTTTTATCCCACGATATATAACTATGAGGTTTAATAAAAAAGTGATAAGAAAAAAAATATAGGCTGGCCCCAGATTACTAAAATACTGGTTCTGGGTCAGGCCCTGAAACGCCTGTAGAAAGCCGCGCATCTCGGTCTGACCGATAACCTTGCTTAACTGGCCGGTCAGCGAAAAAAAACTGTAGGCCAGGGCCCAGGATTCGATATACAGGTAATAAATAAAAATGACCAGCGGCCCGAATATGCCAATCACCCCAAAGTATTTGATAAACCGGTTTTTTCTGGCAATACTGTGGAATATACCCGGAGCTGTGCCGTGGCCAAAACCGCCGCCGAAACGGCCCAGGGCCCATTCGATCCACATCAAGGGGATGCCGATCAACAACAGCGAAATAAAGTAAGGGATCATAAAGGCGCCGCCGCCGTTAGCTACTGCTTTCGCCGGGAAGCGAAGAAAATTCCCCAAGCCCACGGCTGAACCGGCAACTGCCAAGATGACTCCTATCTTGGTAGACCAGGTTTCTCTTTTATGATGATGCTCTGGCATATCCGTTTGAAATTAAACCTCTGCACACTCCCTGGCCGTACAGAGACCTTTCTTGGGCATAGCAATTTAGTCGCCTAGCTTCTCCTTGAGATTAGAGCCGGCTTGGCCGACCGCATCCTGTACGGCGCCGCCGGTGCCTACCTGGTCAGCTGCATCGCCAGCTTGCTCGCCGGCATTTTCTTTTGCGCCTTGGACTTTATCCTGGAGCTTATCCGTGGCGCTGTCTTTAACGCTTCCGCTGCCGGTTCCTACTTTGTCCTTCAATCCACCAAGCTGGCCGGCTTTATCCAAAACGCCACCGTCCCCGACCTGTTCAAGTGGGTAATCT
>CAYNSZ010000120.1:2284-4661 GCA_964400075.1 uncultured Planctomycetia bacterium | reverse complement strand
GGGGTAAGAGGCGCTGGCGTGGTCCTTTTTCTGAACAAATTGGCCAAGAGCTCTATGGTTTTGGCGATACGCCGGTGTTTTCTTCTTTCCTTGGGATTTTCCATATGGTCCTATGAGTCCTTTTCTCCAGGCGAGGCAGCACAGCCAGCCGGAGGCGTTACAGGTTAGCTTGCCGCGCCAATGCCGGTTGAACACGCAAGAAAAATCGCTTACGATAGGCACCGGGAGAAAGCTTGGTATATTCTTTAAAGACCTTGCAGAAATACCCGGCGTCCTCATAGCCTACCGCGTAGGCAACTTGAAAAACAGTCAGCTTGGGATTTTTAAGCAGTTTGATAGCTTTCTCTATGCGTATGCCGGTCAAATACTTGATAAAGGAAGTCCCGTTATGTTTCTTGAAGAGATGGCTTAAGTGATAATAACTGACATTGTGCTCCCGGGCTACGGCTTTGAGCGAGAGGTTATTGCGGTAATAATTTTTGTGCAGGCTGTGCATGACCGTCTGCAAGATGTCTTGGGGGTGCTTGGTGCCGTTAACCAGGGAAAGGCCGGGCAGGTGCTCAGCCCGGAAGAGATAGTTCATGATTTCAGAAAAAAAGCGCACAAAGCTCGAAAACCGTTCCTTACCGCGGCTGTCGTTTTTTGAGCCATGCACCAGGAAGATACTGACGAGCTGGCCTGCGGCATATACCGGCACATAGGCAAGGCTATAGCCAGACGGACAGGGATAGAGATAGAAGCCGCGGAAAGGCTTGGCGAGCATGTCAGCCAGGCTGAGGCTGCAGGGAGCCTGCTTGCGCTCGCAGGGCTTGGCGCAGGGGAGCATTCCTGAAACTGAATAGTGCGAAGGCTCGAGGGATTTTACCTTGAGGCCGCTGCACTCTTCAAACAGCTTCTTCCATCGTTTGGCTATGCCCGTATCCTCAAGGTATATCATGGATTTTGGTTTTGACAGGAGCTTTATTACACCACAGATAGGAGAGGGAGTCAATATAATAGCGCAGAAATTAATCGTCTGTGTCGGCGGCGCGACCGGCAAGAAACGTACTGTTTTCACTGAACGGGATTCGCGCAAGCGGGACGCTTGACTTGCGGTTCACCGGGGTTCACCAAACTCACCGGGAAAATCTTAGCAAACTTAAGCTATCAGCTCAAAGTATGCGCGCAAAGTAAGCATAACCTACTCTAACTATGGTTAAGGATTTTAGCGTGGGCTGAAATCAGGGACTGGTGCGTTTCGCAACAGTCCCATTTTCAGCGTTTCTTGATACTGCTCAGATAATATGCTCCGAGCATCATGCGGGTCTGTACGAAGAGGGATTCAAGGCTGCCCAGAAAAAAAGCGGCAATGGTCACTGCCGCCCACTGAGGAAAATCCAAGAGCAGCTGCTTAAGCTGCTTGGGGTCCTTTTTTTTCGCTTTAGGCTGCAGCGATACGCAGGCCATGCAGGCGATTGCAAACCCCGTAAGGCTCAAGAAAATAATAAAAGCGCTGATACGCGGCACGCTGAAGTAATAGGCGGTATTGGTAAACTCCCGGGAAAGGAAAAGCAAAGGAAGCCAGCCCACCAGGCTTAAAAGAAACGGCCAAACCGCGGAGAGTATTAATGATTCCAGCAAGATAATAAACAGGCCGGCTTTTTTCACCAGAGGCATATCCCGGCTCTTGAGTAACGCCCGCGCCAAGATTGGGAAGGTCTCGATACCCCATGCGGTGTTATGCTTTCTCTTATACAGCTCAAGCAGGCTTGTGCGTGAATCGGCCCGGATGGGTTCGTCAATCCAGAAACTGACGTACAGGAGGATGACCTGAAAAAAACCTTTATGCTGGATAAAAGCTTTCCAGGAAAACCCTTCGGCGTATGAGAATAACTCTTCGGGAAGAAAACCCGCCTCGACTAACAGTTTCAGGCTCATGGCGCAGCCCAGGGACGCCTGGAGTTTCATGGGATACCATGCCTGGGCGGACTCAAGGAACAGAAAAGCTGCTTCAAAGGCGCGAAGGCGTAACGGTTCACTCAGGAATTTTTCGGAATAGACCGGGGCGGGCTGAAAGACAACGTGCGTGCGGTCGGGCCGGACCATGTAGTTGTAGGTAAGGCAGGTAAAGTAACTCGGGTTCAGCGTGCGCGGCCGGTCAAAAAAGGAAACAATGACGCAGGGAAAGTTTATTTCCCGTGACTGGAAGAATCCGGCCGCGTCCTCTATCGCCTGGTTAATGGCCTCACTGGCCGCAGTAATGCCCTTACCCGTTGCGGCAGGCGCCGGCTGGCTGATGCGCAGGTCAAAGAAGAGGTTGCGCATTTTCGTTTGCAGCTCTTCGATAGCGCTTTTAAGCAAGGGGGGCGCGTCGTGAGCCAGGGCCAGCACCACCAGG
>CAYNSZ010000120.1:0-2224 GCA_964400075.1 uncultured Planctomycetia bacterium | reverse complement strand
GTTGGGCGTGACGCCCGTCCCGGACGCGGCCTCGAGGCGCACGCTCTCCAGCGCCGGCTCAATCAGCTTCTCAAAACCAACCATGACCGGAAAAACCAGGCAGTGGCAGATATCGTCGTAGAGCATGGGCGCATTCTTGGTTTTACGCAAATCGCGGATCTCGGCCTTATGAAACGCCAGTGATTTATCCTCGTTGGAATTCGGTTCAAACATATCCCCGTAGTAAAGCTGACGCAGGTACTCATCGACCATGTTAAGGCCTTTGGCCCGCGTTACCCAGTCCGCCTCTTCCTCGTCAATAGCAAGCCGCTGCTGGGCTTTTGACAGGAAAAAAATCAAGTACAGAAGCCGCAGTATCCAGTAGAGAATAAAACTTAAGACTACTCCTGCGGCGATAAACGGCTTCCATAATGCCAAGGCCGCCATGCCGGCGAGAATCGAAAAGCTCGCCGCTGCGGGCAAGACTTCAAATACCCGCTGTAAAAATGCCTCTTCGAAACTAAGATTAAAACGGGAAAAATGGTTACTCATACATTTTTGCTTTCGGCATCATTCGATGTCCTTTTCAGCTGGAATCGCTCCTGCCGGCGAACGCAAAGGCACAATCTGCATCTTGAGCAGCTGCCGGTTAATACGGTTCAGATAGTAGAGAGAGCCGTTTTCTTCGCTGTAGTAGACTGAGGAGTCCTCAAGCACCTGCACCAAGGGCCTCAGCTTGCGCAAACTGTGGCGGGTAAGCTCAAGCAGCATCACTTTGGAACCATCACGGAAAAGCACGTGCGAACCGTCATAAACCCAGAAGGCTTGTCCGATGGCCTCTCCGCCCTGAAAAACCCAGACCACTTTGAGCGTCTCTTCGACTCCCCCGCTGCCGCCGCTTACATCGATAATGCCGATGGCATCATCCTTCCAGAAAAGCAGGCGCTGCGTTTCCTGGTGAAAGGTAAAACCCCTCACTCCCTCCTCGACAAAACGGTGGGGAACTTTGTTTAAGAGCAGCTGCCCTTTATCGCCGATAAATAAGATTACCTCACGGTTAAGCGGCCGCACCTGGGTGTAGGTGCTGTCGCCAAAGAGGAAATTGCCCAGGAGAGGGTCGTTGAGCAGGACAGTCACGTCATTCTTATCGTAATCATAATGCTTGAGATTTAATATATCGGTCACGATAAAAACATGGCGCTCGTATACGCCCATGCCTCTGGCTTCCTTATAGTGTTCTTCATAGGTTTTGCCGGCGGTAGCGTCAACGCGGTCCACGTGGTCCCGCAAGAAAACGAAAAACTGCGTGCTGTCGGCCGGGTCCCATTCGAGATATTCGGGAGTTTCGCTGATAAGCTGGCTTACATCCCTGGCCTTGATACCGCGGCCTTCCGGTTCAAGATAGACAAATTTTTTTTCACCGAGCGCGTCACATTCAAGCACGACCCCGGGGCTGGCTTTAATCCTGTACAGCCTCAATACATCCGAACCCCAGGGCAGGGCATCGCTTCCAGTAAAGGGAATCAATTCATCCGTTTGCCAGTTATAGAAAGCGTAATCCTCTATATCCTGGCCTTCGCGCAGGATAAATACTCCTCCGGCGTCGAGGTCGATCAACTGCTCATAAGACCGGGGAATAAGATTGCTCGCCGTAACCTGGGTAGGCAGAAAGAGAATCTTTTTGAGATTGACGGTCTGCTGTCTGAATATTTTCACCCCGTAGTCAAGCGGGTCGTACCCGGGGAGGGTAAAGTGCAACGAATAAATCCCCGGCAGGAGATTATCAAAGGCAAGGGGCGTAATCTGGGTAAAACGGCTCCCGCCCAGATACGCGGTTGCGCCGGCAGGATGGGTGGCTACGACAATCGAAGCCCGCTGGGAAGAATCGGAATTAAAATGAGTAAAAAAACCGAAAACATGAAGGAGAAGTAACGGGCACAGTAGAAGGAAAACTCCGCCGAATAAATAAAAAAAATTTTTTCTTTGTTGCTGCATGAGCGGACCGGTTATAGACCTTGGCCAAAAAAAGCACAGCCCCTTAAGCCGGGGGTTTACTCTAGTCAATCAAAAAACCGGAACTTCTTTATATACCCCCGCCTTCGCTACCCCTCTCGGGGTGTCCTGTTGGACTATATACAGTAAAAATTCCGATTGGGAATTTTTACTGACTACGGCGGGGTCAGTTGACATGCATTCATCCCCGGCTTTTAAGCCGGGGGTGGCTCTGATATAATTTCGCCTCCGC
>CAYNSZ010000119.1:0-4730 GCA_964400075.1 uncultured Planctomycetia bacterium | reverse complement strand
ATGCTCCGTGAAAATTTTCAATCAAAATTTTCACGGTATACAGGCATCCCGGAAGGTAATCGACATGCATTCCTCCCTTGGGGATGTCTGCCGGTCGATTAAAATACTATAACGCAAGGGGTATGATTTTTCAAGCTATTCATCGCTCATATACGCAGAACATACAAAGGAAGCGCAAGCGAGGGCTTAATGAGGAGCTACTCCTAAACAAGGCGCCCCCCGCTTACCTGA
The DNA here is from genome assembly GCA_964400075.1 of uncultured Planctomycetia bacterium. GTDB lineage: Bacteria > Omnitrophota > Gorgyraeia > Duberdicusellales > 4484-171 > JAFGHG01. The sequence goes on along the minus strand of CAYNSZ010000119.1, from coordinate 4,499 downwards.
CCGAACGCAAAAGCTCATTGGCCTGGTCTAATTTGCCGTAGATGCGGTGTATCCAGGTATCACCCCAAAATAAGTAGCAGCTGGTTTCGGCGTCGAGAAGGCGCTCCCGGGCAGCTGCCAGATTCTTCTTTGCCTGGGATGCCAGGTCTTTTTCCTTCTGCTTCAGTTGCCAGTATGTGCGGCTTGCCTCAAAAAGAGCGTTAATGGCTTTTTTCTGTGACCCTGAACCGCCCCACTGAGAAAAATCATACCCTGAAGTCGAGGCTACGTTCCAGGCGCCGGTGGCGACATGTGCCTCTTCAACAGGCGGATATTTTTTGAGAAACTCACTGAGGGTGACGAGCCGGATATTGGTTGAGCGTTCTCGTATTTTCTCCATGAGCGGTGCGAAGAAATAGCCGAAAAACCCGGCTGCCTCATCCATCTGCCTGAACCAGCCGCCGTTTTCGCCGTCTGACCAGGTGGTGACAAGAGGACGCATAGCCTGGTTGGGACGTTCTTTTAATTTATTCCCTACTTCATTGATAAACCAGATCGCATCCATCCCGCTCTCCTGAGCATTGGAAAGGTCGCGGTTCCGCGGGATTACGGTTATCCGGCTCCCCTGGTATCGGGCTCGATAAGGCATGAGAGAATCCGCACGCGCGGCAGGTTTAAGCGGTTTTACATGCACATGGTCCACCACCACGTATTCGTAACCTGCCTGGGCCAAGGCCGGAATCATCTCCATGCAAAAGGCCATTTCCGAAGGCCAGAAGCCTTTCGGGCTCTGGCCAAAGACTTGTTGAGCCACTTGCCTGCCCCGGTTCAGCTGGTCTGGCCAGTCTTCACTGGGGATCAAGGGAAAAATAGGATGGTAATATCCCATACCGATTATCTCGATATTCTTAGCGCTGCGGTAAAGCTCAAGCATCTCAGGGATATCCACAATCTGGCGGTAGCGGTCAATGATCTTCTTATCCAGGAACTGCCTGAGCAGTATGCCGGAAAAACCTACCTGGAAGCGAGCAACGTCTTTATAGCGGTGGGCGTAACGGGCAGCGCGCTCATAGCATTTGATGATTTGCTGGGCTTCCCACTGGTTGGTTTCAATCAAAAGCTCAAGATTTTCCGGCGGCTGATGCATATGCAGGCCAAGGGCATAATAGACTGTGTTCATAGCTAACCCCCTGAATTTATAAAACTGTTTCAGTTATTTAATAGCTACTTTGGTATGAATAACTACGCTGCCGTCGGCCAGGATATGCTGGACTAAAACCTTCTGTTGGATAAGCGCCTGGGTAAGCTTTCCGGAACGATGGCACTTAAGAGGGTCCTTCTCCGAACACATGAGCGCAACCTGCTCATGCTCATGAATGAGGTTTATCAGGGCGGCGATGCCCATAGCAAAATCCTCATCGCTTCTGCGGGAACTCGTATGGGGCAGGCCGCCAAGCTTATCGCCCAGATACCGGTAGGCAATGTTTTTCTCAGCCAGGCTGCGGCTGAAAGGTTCTTTGTTAAAATGGAGTACGTATTTGCTGTAGGGAGCGCTTCGCACATCGACTAAACAACTAATCCGGTGCTGGCTAAGAAGCTCCAGGAAATATTCCAGGCTGTGGTTGGAGTGACCGATGGTAAAACAGACAGGCGTAGGATATTCAGATTCCATGATCGCCTGAAAACCAAACCCGCGTTATCAAGCAGGAAATATCAGGCTTTGTAGCCTGAAAGTCGTTTAATGCGTTTAAGCATGTTGGGGTGCGTGCTTAAACATTCCAGGAATCTATCGCTTAAGCTTACCCTGATTTCCTTGCTGCGGAGCGCAGCCAGCTCATAGGCGTCAATGGTGCCGCTTCTGTCAATGTCGAGCTGGACGAGCTCTTTGATCTCAAGGCCGGCGCGGGAAGGATCGCTGGCAAAAAAAGCCTTAAGCCCCTCCACGTCTTTAATGGCTTCTTTCCCCAGGCGCGCGGAACCGTACACAAGCTTGTACAGGGCTGAAGCAAGCGAAGAAGGCTTACTGCCCAGGCTGATTGAACCCTGGTCAGCGAAATATTCGCGGATACGCGAACCGTACAGCACCAGCAAGTTGGTGATAAAATAGAAAACTAACGCGGCCATGCCGATAAGTGCGGCATTGCCCGATTGCTGCCTGCGCCTTCCGCCACCCCACATGAAATGCCAGGCCACATAGTAGAGCACCATGGGTATTACCGAAAGCAGGGTTATGGTCAGTACATCCCGGTTCTTAAGGTGGCTGATCTCGTGTCCCAGGACCGCGCGCAGCTCATCCTCGCTTAAAAGGCGCAGGAGCCCCTCGGTCACGCAAACCCTGCCGTCCGATAGTCCTCTGCCGAAGGCAAAAGCGTTGGGTATGGAAATCTGGGCGATGCCCACTTTTGGCTTTGGGATGCCGGCGCGCCGCGCCAGGTCCTCAACCATGAGATGCAGGTTCAGGTACTGGCTTCGGTCGGCATAGCGCACCCGCATGGAAAATTCGATCATCTTCGGCCCGATCAGATACTGCAGAATCATGAGGCTAAAGGCCACGAATAGGTAAAAATAAAAATTGTATATACCCATGGCGTTACCCAGAAGGGTCACCGCGGCATAAATAATCCCGAACAACAACGTTAACAACATCAACAGTCGTAGATGCAGATTAAACATATGCTCTTGCCTCCTTGTCATAACCTTGTGTCTGTGGTTACGCTTATTTCCAAAGTATTCTATGATATTTTTGAATTTTCGCAAGCTAAGAAACCGTCAATGCTTTGCCGGTACCATCGGCACAAAGCGCACGGGTATGATAGTATCAACCTTGATCTGGCCCCGGACTTTCTTCACCAGCTTAAGCTCCTGAAAATAATCTCCGACCGGTATAACCATGCGTCCGCCTTCTTTGAGCTGCGCGATGAGCGCCTCTGGGATTTCCGGAGGTGCGGCAGTGACAATGATAACATCGAATGGGGCATGCTCAGGCCAGCCCTGATAGCCATCCCCGCATTGTACGGTAACGGTGGTGTAGCCAAGTTCCTTAAGGCGCTGACTGGCACTATCCGCCAGGGGCTGTAAAATCTCAATGGTATAGACCTCTAAGCCAAGTTCTGCTAAAACTGCCGCCTGGTAGCCGGAACCGGTGCCGATTTCTAAGACTTTTTCTTCACCAGTAAGTTGGGCCAGCTCAGTCATAAGCGCCACGATATAGGGTTGGGAAATGGTCTGGCCGTATCCAATAGACAAGGGGCTGTCGTTATAAGAAAACTGCCGGACAGCATCAGGGACAAACAAATGCCGCTGGACCGCACGCATCGCCACGATAACCTTTTCATCGTTAATCCCTCGGCTAACTATTTGTTCTGACACCATGGCCTGGCGTTGTTCAAAATAGTCAGGCTCGGCTCCACGGCAGCAAATGTATGTCAGAGAATTTGTTAAACCTAAAGTAAATCCCAACATTCCCCAAAGCAGATTTTGTCTTCTCACCCCGTTTTCTCCTGTTGTATCCTCGCCAGGGCAAAGACGATGCCGGCGATAACCATAATCAGGCATAAGAGCTGGCCCATGGTAAAGGGGCCGGCTACCAGGCCCAGCTGAGGATCTGGCTCCCGGAAAAATTCAATAAAAAACCTTGCCAGGCCATAGCCAACCAGATACATGGCCAGTAAATATCCTTTAAAGTAATCTTTCTTGCGCAAAGCCCACAGGATTATGAACAGAACTACACCTTCGAATAAGGCTTCGTAGAGTTGTGACGGATGCCGCAATGCTCCACTTGGGTCGCCGGGGAAATACATGCCCCACCAAGCCTGCGTGGGCCGACCATAGAGTTCTCCGTTGACAAAGTTTCCCAACCTTCCTAAGGTATAGCCCAGGGGTATAAACGGGATAAAAAAGTCAGCCAGCTTCGTGAAAGCTATCCTGTGCCGCCTTGAAAACAGCACACCCGCCAAAAGCACTCCGAACAATCCACCGTGGTAGGACATACCGCTGATGCCGGCATAGTGGACACCTCCCTCAAAACTCACCGGCAGGATTATTTCCAGAGGATGATGCAGATAATAGGCCGCGTTGTAAAAAAGCACATACCCCATACGGCCGCCGGCCAGAGCGCCAACCACGAACCAACTAAACAGCTTATCCAGAGCCTCCCGTGATACGGTAAAAACCGCTCTTTCCCGGCTCAGCCGGTATAGGCTAAACGTGTACACGACCAAGATGGCGCTGAAAAAAAGCAGGCCGTAGTAATAAATCTCCACTGGCCCGAGGCGGAAAGCTACCGGCTTGATATGTTCAGGGATATGCTGCCACCAATGGATAAAATTATTCATAATTTGCTAACGTCTGACGGTTAAGTTAAATCTTCCGCCAAAGGCGGAAGATTTAAGATGCCCGTATGAATAAAATTCCAAATCCCAAGCACCAAATCCCAAACAAATTCCAATGACCAAAATTCCCTGCCTCCTGTTAACGATGCAGGCAGGGATGGCCCAAACAAAAATCGTTTCGGTCATTCG
>CAYNSZ010000118.1:0-4731 GCA_964400075.1 uncultured Planctomycetia bacterium | reverse complement strand
GCAACCACATCAATGTCATCAGAGCAGGGAAATACACCGCCAAAATTGCCATGGATAGCCGTTCTGCCGGCGTCACCTTCCCGGTAATACTCCTGATAACCGTGATTTGCGTAATACTCGGCGCACAGCGGCACACCGATAGTCGCGGGTATAATGCCTGCCTCCTGTTGCGCTTCATCATAGCTGAGCGCCACTCCGCCCATGAACGCCGGCGGAATAACATAAGTAATCACTCCTTCTTGCTGAAGGCATTCAAAAAAGCCCAATTCCCAGTCCTGGCGTCTCAGGCGCCAAGCAGTGAGCGGGGCTTCGGGATTTAAGACCTCCCATTTGCGGCTCGGAATATGGGAACGGGTTTTCTGCTCAATACGCACCTGCATGACCCAGTTGGCGTGATTATAGAAACGTTTGTAATAATCGTTCAAACTGCAATTGTGGCTGTCAACGGTCTTAGCTTCATCAAGCAAGGCCGCTGCCAGTTCAGCCATGCGGCCGGCTATGGTATGTAAAGACTTGAGAGAGCTTCGTACCTCAAGGGTCTCATAGGTATCAAGGGAAAGCAGGTTATGCATCCGATGCTCAACCACCGCTGAACGCCGCTCAGACAGCTGCCGCATAAGGCTGATGCGCGCCTCGTGAGTGAGCGGTTCCATATACAGAGCATAAATGGTCCGCTCAAAGAAATCCATCAATTCACCACTAGCTTCGGCTTCAATGTCAAAAACAGACATCCATTGCCGGGCATGTTCAGCTTTGCGTTCAAGTTCAGCCGGCTCATAGAGCACCTCAAGCGTTTCTACGGCCCGGCCAGCTAAACCAACCGCCGCTGCCGAAGTAGGGTTGCGGCCAATGAGCCGCTCAACTGGCCGGATAAAAGCTAAAGCGGCATTGATATAATCAAGCGCATCTTTGCATACTGGATGGTCGTGGTCAAGTTCCCCGGGTTTAACGCCCGGAGTGGTAATCAAGGTCTGGCGAATTCCGTTTGCCGCGAAAAACCGGTCATAAATATCTCTTTCATGGCGCTCGGTCTGCTCTGCTAAAGCCTCGGTTACTATTCTGACAAAGTTACTAAGCTCGGTCCTGGTGGTCACGGTCCCTTCGGCCTGAGCGCTAAAATCAGCGATGATCTGAGGGTCAACTGCATAACGCTGGTTAAGAGCAGGGTCACTGTAGCGGCAGGCTAAAGCTTCCCTGAGACGCTGGAGCCGCTTTCGCAGCACTTCCCGGTTCAGTTTATAGTGAGTTTCCCGGGCAAGCAAGCCATTGATAAAGACCTGGGCATGGTTTACGGCATCGTACATCAAACGTGTCTGACAAAGAAACGCCTCAACAGTTTCAGGCCTGACGCGTTTTATGGTCGCAAGCTGCGCTAACGCTCCTTGCAGGGCAATCCTTGCATTGGGCACGTCATCAAATGAACTGTAGGCAAGATGCAGCTGCCCCAGCAGATATGAAATATCAGCCAGGTCATCTTCGGTCTCAACCACGCCCCGCTCCATATCAAACACCCAGAGGCCGCGTTCATTGGGTATTTGAAAATAGCGCAGGTGCTGGCGATGGCCGTCTATGTAAACTGTTTCAGCCTGAAAGGGATTGATTGCTGCCTGGCAATACACCAGCTGGTCGCTCTGCTCATCCCGGTAATAGAAATAACTACCTTCACCCTCCAGCCCCAGGGCCCTGCGGGCCAGAGCAGTTAACCGCTCCCAGAGAATCCTTGCGCCGGACACTGAGAGGCAAAGAGGGGCGTCAGGATAGCCTGCCTCTTTGGCTGAAAGCAGGGGCACAAAGGTAAGCCGTGCTCTTATGGCCGCGGCCGCGCGTGAACGCTCACCGGCACCAAGCGACCGGCAACTCTCAACTTCAGCCGCAAGAGCGGCTTCAGCCTGCAAGACCCAGCATTGTTCAGTTTGGGCTTCAACGCGGATAGAGCCATCTTGTATACCGGCCAGGAGCGCGGCTCTGTCATTGATAATGGCGCCTAAATCCAGGTCTGGCTGCTGCGCGATAAAAAAACATTCTTTAATGGACCTTTGGCTCAAAGGAATTCTAAGGGGAAAATCATTATGCAGTTCAACCCAGAGAACATCATGGCCCTGCGCGTCAGAAGAATACTCTTCAATCACGGCTATGCGCCGCGCATCAGGCAAAAGCCATTGCCAGAGCTGGCTATCGTTCACCAACGAACGATAACCGCAAGCAGCAAGCGCCTCTTGCGCCTGGGGCGTAACTAAGCCCTCGGTATCGGTGAAACCCTGGACTTGCGCGGGATTTAAATACAGAAGCTGGTCATCATCAGAGCTTTGTTCGATTGCCTGGGCGACAAACTGGCACAGCAGGTCTTTGTGCGTTATGGCTGACGCAGGTTTTACAGAAGTCGTTCGCCCTGCTTCTGGTTTTCTTGGGGTTGGCGCGCTAAGAACCCCTCTTTTCACCAGTATTGCTGTTGCCACTTCTTTGGAGTATCTGGCAGCGCCGGCGCCTGCGGCGTTGGTAATAAACCGGTTTATATGACCGGGCGTAAACCAGGAAACAGCCACACATAAATGGCACACTAGCTCATCGTCAGGGTCTGCTTTTTTCAGGTTCAGCAGAGAGCGGAACATGCACACTGCCGCGCTGCGCGCCTCCTGGTCATACTCGGCTTTTCTGTGGACGATCCTTGCGCATTCTATGAGACTGTCAGGAACCGATACTTCGCTTGCTTGCCGCCGGTGAGCTTCTCTTCGCTTATCCTGAGCTTTTTTCTTAGCTTCTTTCTTTTTCTTATCCGGCTTGGCGCCAAACCAGGAATTCGCGTCAGTAACCGCGTCTATGGGTATTGTGCCGTATTCATCCACATGATAAATAATAGTCCCATCAGGCAGGATGTACTCAATAGAAACAAAAATACCCTCCCTATCAGAGTCATCTAAAACCCTGTGCACGGCAGAGGCCTGAAAAGCCGGCCTCTCAAGCGTAAGACCGGGAAATCTCCATCGATACTCACCCGGCTTTAAGCCCAAGACCAGCTTGCGTATGGCAGCGGTATTGCCCTTGCGGTATAAATACCTTATAAGGCAGTTGGAACGCTGGCCAAGCGGATACAGATTACGCAGCTTTTGAATACTGACGAGACAAAGGTAGGCGAGTGAAAGCAACATCAGGGTGATGTAGAATGGTTTAATGCGCATCATCTCTGGAGGAATAAAAGGCAAAAAGCGGCTCTGCGTGGTAAAGCTGGCAATAAGTACCAGCAACACTAAAAGATCAAAATAGGAAAATGGCCAGACTTTGAGCAGCTCTGTTGGAAACAGCCCTTTTGCTTTTAAGCGCTGCTGTATTTTGCGTTCCTGCGCATACGACCACTGCAGAAGCAAAACCATCAGCGCCACTAAAACAATCTCGGCAGCGACAAACCACCAAAAAGCTGCGGAAGACTGGCTGCTGTCCCTGCTGGGAGTAGAGAGTAGAGAGAAGAGAGGAGAGAGATTGTCGCCCTTCGTCCTTTCGCCCCTCGTCCTTCGTTCTGCCGGCGGGGCCTGGGCCCGGCGCAGGAAAAACAAGAAACCTGCAAGTACTATTGCCCCTACCCCAAACAGAAGCCAGGGAATAAGAGAAAACTGGCCGCTGTCCCCTTTTTCTTTCCAGGACAAGCGGTCAACGCCGGTCAAATAGAAATCGCTGTCCATTGAACCCTCACCAAAAAGATGATCGTTATCTGAAACGCCACAACAAAGCTTTCGTAAAACCTTTATGCTTGCGAAATAATCTCTTAAAACAAATAGTGCGCCTCCACAACATCCTGCCCTTTGGGTCCATTCTTCATACACACACCCCTGGTCATCAAACCCCGCTGTTTCACCAGCGGCCCATAATGCCTTAACTCCTATTTCTTTCATGCCGGTAATCAGCAAATCCCACTTTCTCCTGCGAACTTCTTCCGAGTGACGCTCTTCTTTGTCGGTTAAAAAAGGAATGGGGTTATCGTGGTCGCAAGGAACGTCAATAATAACCGCTTGACTCTCGATGTGTCCTATCCGGTCATAGTCAGCACCTAACATAAAAATAACGCCCTGAGCACTGCCCAGGAAATGCACCATATTTGACCGATACTTATCGGTCGTTCTAAGTTGCGGGTAGATATCCCTATAAAACCAACCTCCAAAATCACTTCCGACATGAACTAAAAAACCTGCCTCGCCTTTACGGGCATCTATGATCTTTCTTAACTCCACACTATAGAGACTAAGGGCATCATCCCATGAAATCCTCTTGTTACGTAAAGGATTTCTGGTTTCTAAACTGATTTTTATAGCGTTCTCGCCCAGTCGTTTATCTTCCCGGAAAAACGCGCAAGCCAGAACTGGCAGGGAAAAGGCAAGCAGCGATAGAAGCGCAAACCACCCCCCAAGCACTGCACTGCTTTCGGGATGGTTCTGCGGCGCACTGCTATTGAGGGCCTGTATTTTTTGTTGATAGGCCTGGCAAAGCCCTTGCCAATTGAGGTCCATAAAAGAGGTGATCTCTTCCTTGATGTGTCCAAGACGACCGGCAGCGCTGCGCAAAAGCGGGTTAGAAGACTCACGGAGTGCCTTCAGAAATGCGGCGATTTGTTCATCGGTTGTTATGTTTTCAGCCGGCTCAAGCAGACGCGCCCAGAACTCACGCCTGTCCTTAAAAAGATGGCTGCTGCTAAAGAGCGATTGAGCCTGCTGGAGCAAGGCCGGCTCAGTCTCCAATGCGACG
>CAYNSZ010000117.1:4616-4878 GCA_964400075.1 uncultured Planctomycetia bacterium | reverse complement strand
CTTTAATGGGTTGCAACAGCCCCAGGGCCTCAATTAAGCCGGTCGGTTTCCCCCCGGGAAGGTCGGTCTGGGTAATGTCGCCGGTAATGACTGTTTTTGAATCAAAGCCCAGCCGGGTTAAAAACATACGCAACTGCTCGCTCGTGCAGTTTTGAGCTTCATCCAGAATGACAAAAGCGCTGTTTAAAGTCCGGCCCCGCATGTAGGCTAAAGGAGCGACTTCAATGACTCCCGTTTCCAAATGGTCTTCGATGACTTCCGC
>CAYNSZ010000117.1:4304-4597 GCA_964400075.1 uncultured Planctomycetia bacterium | reverse complement strand
GAGGGCATCGTAGAGCGGCCGCAGGTATGGACTCAGCTTATCAAGCATATCTCCGGGCAAAAATCCCAGGGACTCTCCCGCCTCAAGCGCAGGCCTGGTCAGGATGATGCGCCGGACAAGCTTCTGCATGAGATAATGTACTGCCATGGCCATTGCCAAATAAGTCTTTCCGGTCCCGGCCGGCCCAGTACAGAAGACAATATCGTGGGTACGTATCGCTTCGATATAGGTGCCCTGGCCGGAAGTCTTGGGTATGACCAGTTTTTTGCGGGCGGAAGGGACCCGTATACCGG
>CAYNSZ010000117.1:0-4237 GCA_964400075.1 uncultured Planctomycetia bacterium | reverse complement strand
GCTGGCGGCGTTACCACCGCCGCTGGCGGTGGTAAGATAGGCATCCAATTCTTCCCGGCTGAGCGCAAGCCCTTCCTTGGCTAAAGCATACATTTTCTGAATAATGCCGCTTGCCCGCTCAATGGCTGCCGAGGACCCTTGCAGACAAAGCCCTTCCGGCCTTATATCGATGGTAACTTGCAAAGTCTCCTCAATCAACTTGATATTTCTGTCCTCTGCGCCGCAAATATAAGCAAGTCGCCCGATATCGTCAATCGCGAATAGTTTTTGCATGCGAGAGTTTACTGCACCCTGACGGCAACCGATAAGGCTTCCGGCCGGACTTAATCCAGTGAGGGGATTTTGATATTCAACCCGGGATAGAGCCGGTCGGGATTCTTAATTATGTCGCTGTTGGCGTCATAGATCAATTGCCATTTCCGGGTAGTCCCGTAGAATTTTTGAGCGATTTTCTGGAGGGTATCGTCTTTTTCCACCGTATAATAAGTAGCTTCTTTTTGCGGCTCCGGGGAAACGGTTATCTGCTCCACATACGGTTCAGTATCATCCGTCAAAGGTATGGACTCCTCGGCAGTTACCACTTCCACTGCCGCCTCCTGAGACGCGGCTGTTGTATCGGGCTGCCGTGGGCCCAAATCAACCTCAAGCACTGAAACCTTGCGGGTCGTGCCCAGCCGGTTCGGTTTGGGGTCTTCCTTGGCGACTCCGGACAAATACCCCTGGTTGCCTCTGACTTCAAGGTCAGTGCGGGGCTTCTCGAGCGTGTATGTCTGCACCTTCACGCAGCCTGCCAAAAATATGAGGCCTATCGCGCCACAGAACCACTGGTGTCTCATTCCTTACCCTCCTTTTTCAAACTCCGCAGTTATGCCTCCCAAGAAACTTATGCAGTTTCTTTCCTGGGAATAAGTTTGATACTTAACTCGTCCAACTGCGCGCCGCTTACCGGGGAAGGCGCCTCAGTCAGAAGACAGATCCCTTTTTGCGTTTTGGGAAAGGCGATGACCTCACGGATACTTTCTGACTGGGTTATTATAGCATATAATCGGTCAAGGCCAAAGGCGACTCCGCCGTGAGGAGGTACGCCATGTTGAAAGGCCTTCAGGAGAAAACCGAATTGCTGTTCAGCCGTATCCCCGGAAATGCCCAGGAGCTCGAATATCTTTTTCTGAAGCGGGGATGAATGAATCCTGATTGAACCGCTGCCGAGCTCCTGGCCGTTTAAAACCAGGTCATAGGCGCGGGCCCGCACTTTGGAAAGATCGCCGTCAAGAAACTCCTTATCCTCATCCTTGGGCGCGGTGAAGGGATGATGACAAGCCTGCCAGCGTTTCTCTTCCTGGTTGAATTCAAATAAAGGGAAATCGGTTACCCAGAGAAAGCGGAAATCCCCTTCACCGATATCCGGCTTATCGCTGCCATGTTTGGCCATGGCCTCCTGATAGGTGATGCGGGCAAAAGGCACGGTCAGCGTAACTCCCAGGACTTTCGCAAAAACCGCCTGAAACATCTTCTCAACTAAAGCATATATATCCTCTTCCTGAATAAAGGAAAGTTCGCAATCAAGCTGGGTGAATTCCGGCTGCCGGTCCTTGCGCAGGTCTTCATCGCGGAAACATTTGACGATCTGATAGTAGCGGCCAAAACCTCCAGCCATGAGAATCTGTTTCAAGAGTTGCGGCGACTGTGGAAGAGCATAGAACTTTTCCGGATTAAGCCGCGAAGGCACAAGAAAATCCCTTGCCCCTTCAGGAGTAGATTTGGTCAAAAAAGGCGTCTCCACCTCAAGAAACCCCTCGGCATTTAAAAATGCCCTGAATTCCTGATTAAAACGGTGCCGCAAGGTAAGCTTCTCCAGCATCTTCCTGCGCCGCAGGTCAAGATAGCGATAGGTGAGCCTGACCTCCTCGCCTGCTTCAGCAGTATCCTCTATGGTGAAAGGCAAGTCTTGACATTCAGACAGTATCTCAAGCTCCTGGGCGCATACTTCAACCAGACCGGTTGCAATCTTGGGGTTCTCGGTATTTTTGGGCCTGGGGCTTACCTGGCCCTTCACCCGTATGACATCTTCATTGCGCAGGCGTTTTGCTTTTTCATAGGTCTGAAGATGCGGTTTGGGCAAAAAAATTACCTGCGTGAGACCGTAGCGGTCGCGGATGTCGATAAAAATAATTTTACCGTGATCCCTGCGGGAATCAACCCAACCGCAGAGGGTCGCTTCCTGGCCGATAGAAGCCGGCCTAAGCTCACCACAGGTATGAGTCCTGAGCATGATAGTCTATCCTCCTTTACGCTTGAGGGCGAGGCTAAGCTGCGACACGGCAACCTTTTCTTGAGAGGCTTGAGCCATGTCTTTCAGCAACACGCACCCCTGGCTCAATTCCTCATCACCGATAATAACTACGAAACGGATTCCTTTCTTTTGAGCAAGGCGAAGCTGAGCTTTCAGCGATTTTTGGCAATAATCGATATCGCAGGCAAGGCCCTCCTGGCGCAGACTGCGCAGAATCCCCGCCCCCGCTTCAAAGAGGTGACTGCTGGTGAGGGCGATAAACGCATCAAGCGTGGCTTGAGGGGCCTCCGGGGGCAGGAGCAAAAGAATCCGTTCAAGGCCCAGGGCAAAGCCTACCGCCGGTACATCCGTCCCGCCGAGAAACCTAACTAAGTTATTATACCTGCCGCCGGCACCGAGCGCGTCTTGTGAACCCAAAGCGCTCGAGGTGATTTCAAAAACAGTATTGGTGTAATAATCAAGGCCGCGTACCAGATACGGCGTAGAGCGGTATTTCACACCCTGCCCATCCAAAAAAGAAAGAAGGCCTCTGAAACCATCCATGCATTCCTGGCATATATGGGTATTGTCCAGGCCAAGACCTTCGACGATTGCGCGGCATTCCGGCCGTTTACAGTCAAGGACGCGTAAGGGGTTTTTTTCAAGCCGCCGGCTGCAATCTTGGCATAACCCGGCCCGCCCAGCTGCGAGGGCTTTACGCAAAAAAACGCTGAAGGCATCTTTATCCCGCGCGCAACCCAATGTATTAATCTGAAGAGTCGTATCACTGATACCGAAACCACCAAGCAGCGCCAGCGCCAGCAAAATGAGTTCAGCATCAAGCGTGTAGCTGGCTGAACCTATAGCCTCAACTCCGATATGATGAAACTGCCTCAGCCGTCCTTTCTGGGGCCGTTCTCCCCGGAACATCGGCCCGATATAAAAAAATTTCCAGAAATCGCTCTGCTTGTGGAGAGAATTCTGAATATAGTATCTGATAACCTGCGCGGTGCCTTCCGGCCGCAGTACGATATCTTTGCCTTCGATCTTAAAGAGCTGACGTTCAACAATGTCCGAAGCGTCACCCACGCCTTTGGCGAACACGCCCCTCTCCTCAAGAAACGGGAGCATGATTTCTTCGTAGCCCCAGCGACGCAGGAGCTGGCGCGCCGTAGCCGTGAGGCGGTTAAACACTGCTGTCTGGGACGGATTAAAATCAAGCGTGCCGCGGATTCCAGTATACTTGCCAGCCACTTTGTGAGCCTCCTAAAAGTAGGGAAGAGATACTACGGGAAGGTTGCTGTCGGGGTACATCAGAAAAAGCAGAGAAGCCTATTTAATCGTCTGCTTCATCTCGAGGCCCGGTTTAAACACCACGGTCTGCCGCTCGGGAACAGGCACTACCTCGCCGGTTTTGGGATTCCTGCCGATTCTGCGCTTGCGCTTTTTCACCTGAAATACCCCGAAATTCCTCAGCTCAATGCGCTTACCTTCGCGCAGCGCCTGCAATAAAGCGTCGAAAGTCCTTTGCACAACCTCTTTTACGACAACCTGCTTTATCCCTGTTTCCTGGCTGATTTTGATAACTATGTCTCGTTTTCTCATATTCTAAGTTTATCAGCCCCAAGCCTTAGTGTCAAGTCTAAACTTGAAGCCCCACATGCTTGCCTTTCAACTTCACTTAAGGCGCAAGCCCCCCTGCCTGCCGTGTACTACTTCACAATTACGGTAACGTCTTTGGGCGACGGTTACGAAGCCCGTTTCGTCTATCGGCTACGGTAATCGGCTTAATAAATATTATTCTTTAAGACGTAGCCGTTACCCTAAACCGATACGGGCCTCATTACCCTAACCGTTACCGAAATCCTGACGTACCACACGGCAGGCCTGCACGCCGTCCCTGGGCTTATTCACATGCTGAAATTTTTCCCCAAGTATATCTCCCGGGTTTCAGGGTGATTGATC
>CAYNSZ010000116.1:4660-4917 GCA_964400075.1 uncultured Planctomycetia bacterium | reverse complement strand
GCGGCTCGCTCGATCAGATCACCAATATCATGGCGCTGGTGGATAAGGATTTCATCCTTTTTTCAGGAAGCGATGAAGTCACGCTTCCTATTCTTTCGCTGGGCGGGGCAGGAGTCATTTCAGTCGCCGCTAATATCGTGCCCCGGGACATCCACAATCTGGTTTCGAGCTTTCACGAAGGCGACCTTGAAAAAGCGCGGCGCCTGCAGTTGCATCTCTACGAGCTCATCAAGGCTTTATTTTGGGAGACCAATCCC
>CAYNSZ010000116.1:0-4632 GCA_964400075.1 uncultured Planctomycetia bacterium | reverse complement strand
AGCCCTGGGACTCATGGGTCTGATCGAGCCGCATCTGCGCCTGCCGTTGTGCGCCATGAGCCAGCAGAACGCGCAAAAGTTTCCCTCTCTGTTGCGGCAATATAAATTGATATCCTAAGGAGTCATAATGCCTATAATTAAATTAGCGGTAAGCGGAGCCCGGGGCAGGATGGGCCAGCGCATTATTGCCTTGGCCAGGAAGGATTCTGATTTTGAGGTGGTCTGCGCGGTTGAGCGGGACGACCACCCTGACTTGGGTAAGACTATTGACGAGCTTTTTATTACTTGCGTCCGCGCAGGTTTCGCGGACTGCGATTGCATCATCGATTTCAGCTACCCTAAAGCGGTCCTTGATAACGCCGTTGTCGCCTTTGAATTCAAAAAAAGCCTGGTCATCGGCACGACCGGCCTTGACCGGGAACAACAGGAAAAGATAGCTGAAGCTTCTCAGACTATCCCTATCGTATTGTCGCCCAACATGAGCGTCGGGGTCAACGCGCTTTTTAGGATGCTCAACGAGGCAGCCCAGGGCTTGAGAGGCTACCGCATATCCATCGAAGAAGCCCACCACATCCATAAGCAGGACTCGCCTTCCGGGACCGCCAAGCAAATAGCCCAGATATTGAACCTGCACGGTTTCAGGGTGCGCCTTGAGGATATCAAGTCAGTGCGCGAGGGCGAGATTGTGGGCGACCATCGGGTGACTTTTGAGAGCAACGTCGACAAAATTGAATTATTCCATTCAGCCAAAAGCAGGGATATTTTTGCTGAGGGAGCGCTCCTTGCCGCCAAGTGGGTGGTTGGCAAGAAGCCCGGCCTCTATACCATGGACAGCGTGCTGTTCCGTTAGGATAAACCACCCCAGTTTATGAAACCTATCGAGCTTTCGCAAAGGCTTAAGACTTTTCCGCCGTACCTGTTTGCCGAGATCGACCGCGCAAAAGCCCGGCTTCGCCAGAAGAACGTCCAATTCATCGACGTCAGTATCGGCGACCCGGATATCCCCGCTCCGGAAGCGGTGGTGGGTGAGCTGTTTCGGGCTAGCCAGCGCAAGGAAAACCAGAAGTACGCCCTGGACCAGGGTAAACTTTCGTTCAGGCGGGCTATAAAGCGCTGGAGCAGGAAGCGTTTTGGCGTTACGCTCGATGAACAGAGCGAAATCCTGCCGCTCATCGGCTCAAAAGAAGGTTTGGTCCATCTGCCGCTTGCCTTTGTGAATCCCGGCGAATACATCATCGTCCCCTCTCCGAGTTATCCCGGCTATTCCAGCGCCGCCCGTTTTGTCAGCGCCAAAATTTATGAACTTCCGCTTCTTGAGCGAAACGGTTTCCTGCCTGAACTGTCGCGGATACCGGCTTCGGTCAGGAACCGCGCGAAAATCATGTATCTTAATTATCCTAATAACCCCACGAGCGTGGTAGCGCCGCTGGCTGCCCTGCGGGAGGCGGTAGGTTTTTGCAGCCGCTACGGCATCATCCTTGCCTATGATAACGCGTATTCCGAATTATATTTTGAGGAAAAGCCGGCGAGCATCTTTGAGATACCACAGGCCCGGGAGATAGCCATAGAGTTTCATTCGCTTTCAAAGACTTTTTGCATGACCGGCTTTCGCCTCGGCTGGGCCTGCGGCAGTAAGCACTTAGTCCAGGCGCTCCTTAAGGTAAAAGCCAACATCGATTCCGGTGTTTTCGGCGCGATACAGGAGGCAGGGGCGCGGGCGCTTGAGAAAGAAGCCCGTTTCGCGCGCAACCTGCGCGCTACGCTTCGCCGGCGCAGGGATTTTTTTGTCAGCCGGTTGCGGGAAGCCGGTTTCAGTTCAATACACTGCCACGCCACCTTTTACGTCTGGTGCGGGCTGCCACAGGGGCATAAGTCTTCGATGGAATATTCTAAGTACTTGCTGAGCGAGAAAAATATCGTGGCTACGCCGGGAGTCGGTTTTGGAAAGTATGGCGAGGGATTTATCCGTTTTAGCCTTACCGTTGATATCCCGGTGCTCCAGAAGGTTTATGAAAAGCTGAAACAGAAAGTGAGGCCGAAATGATAAAAAGAGGATTGCTAACCGAAAAAATGCAGTTGGCAGCTAAAAAGTTTCATAACCGCCTCAGGCGTATTTTTTTAGGAGTAACCCGCGGCGTCCCATTTGGTACGCGGCATTTTTTCGGTATACCCCGCCGTTATCCAAAATTTCCTTTGGAAATTTTGGCGGCGGCCCTTCGGGCAAAAAATGCAATTGCATTTTTTGGGCTAACCGTTTTTATTATAGGTATGGCCGTAAGCGGCTACAGTCTGAATATCGAAAGCGAGGTCTTCGCCAACCAGGGCTATATCCCTGGCCGTTACGGCTGCGATGCCCAGGATTACTCGCCGCCGCTTTCCTGGTCTGACCTGCCGCAGAATACTAAAAGCCTGGTCCTTATCTGCGAAGACCCGGACGCGCCCTTCCAGATTTGGGTACACTGGGTGGTGTTTAACATCCCCATCCACGTAAAGGATTTTGAGGAAAACATAAACCCCGAGAAACTCTCCACGGTCGGGATTCTCCAAGGCACAAACGACTTTGGTAAAATCGGCTACGGCGGCCCTTGCCCGCCTCCGGGCAAGCCGCACCGCTACTTTTTTAAGCTCTACGCGCTTGATACAACCCTTACCCTGCAGGAAGGAGCGGCCAAAAAAGAGATTTCAAGCGCCATGCAGGGCCATATCCTGGCAGAGACTGAAACCGTGGGTATGTATCAACGCTGAAAGGAACACGAAGGTTTTCCGTTATCCTTATTTGTTTCCGCCGGGTTCTGGCCACTATGATCGGCGTGAAGCGGTAAGGGGGATTACGGCTACGGTCTTTTCGCTCGTCTACTTGCAGAAGGCCAGGTCTCATTGAAAAGTAACCTGGATATATATCTGCCTCGCTGTATATGCCGAAAGTTTTCGAAGAAAACTTTCGGCTATCGGCAGATATCAATTCCCCCGCCTTCGGCGGTGTAATTGAGGAGGTTTCAGATGGCAAAGATTAAAGCAGTAAAGGCGCGGGAGATACTTGATTCGCGGGGTAATCCCACGGTGGAAGTAGACGTAGTGCTAAGCGACTCAAGTTTCGGCAGGGCTGCGGTGCCTTCCGGAGCTTCAACCGGGAAGCACGAAGCTATTGAGCTAAGAGATAAAAACAATCCCCGCTACTGTGGCAAAGGCGTGCTTACTGCGGTCGAAAACGTCCGGCAAATCATTTTCCCAAAAATCAAAGGTAAGGAAGCTGATTATCAAAAAATAGACCAGATCATGCTCGCCTTAGACGGGACCGCCAATAAATCGAAATTAGGCGCAAACGCCATCTTAGCCGTATCTTTGGCCGTAGCCAAGGCCCAGGCAGTTTCGAAGCGCAAGCCCCTCTATAAATACCTGGGCGGCGCAAAAGCTATTGTTTTGCCCATGCCTTTGATGAACATTATCAACGGCGGTGTCCATGCGGATAATAACCTGGATATCCAGGAGTTCATGATCGCGCCCCGCGGTTTTAGCACCTTTAGCAAAGCCCTGGCTGCCGCGACCGAGACTTTCCACAGCCTTAAATCCATTTTGAAGAAGAAAGGCCTTTCCACCTCCGTGGGCGATGAGGGAGGTTTTGCTCCGAACCTGGGCAAGAACGAAGAGGCCCTGGATTTGATTCTTGAGGCCATCATGCAGGCAGGGTATAAGCCGGGAAAAGAAATCGCGCTTGCCCTTGATGTGGCGGCGAGCTCCTTCTATAAAGACGGGGCTTACTTGTTTGAAGGCCAGAAGCGGATCGCCGCTTTTATGATAGATTACTATGCCTGGCTCCTGGATAAATATCCCATTGTTTCTATTGAAGACGGCCTTGATGAGAACGACTGGGATGGGTGGCTGGCGCTTACCCAGAAGCTCGGTAAAAGAGTCCAGCTGGTCGGAGACGACCTTTTTGTCACCAATGTGAAGCTTTTGAGCGAAGGTATTAAGAAGCACATCGCCAATTCCATCCTGATAAAAGTGAATCAAATCGGCTCGCTTTCCGAGACTATCGCCGCCATCGATATGGCAGCCAAAGCCGGCTACACCGCGGTCATTTCCCACCGTTCCGGTGAGACCGAGGACACCAGTATCGCTCACTTGGCCGTAGGCAAGGCAACCGGCCAGATAAAGACCGGCTCGCTTTCCCGTACTGACCGGGTGGCAAAGTATAACGAGCTCCTGCGTATTGAAGAGGAATTAGGCACAAAAGCGGTCTACGCAGGTAAAACCTTCAAATATGGGAAGAGTTGAAAAGCTTATCCTGGGCCTTGCGGCCGTAGCGGTGTGCGTGGCCATAGCCTGGTTCTATTTTCCCAATTACGCCAAACTCAAAACTCTGCGCCAGGAGAACGACCTGCTTGCCAGGAAAATCAACCTGCTTGAGCGGGAGAACACCGAACTTGAGAAGGCGCTCAAGCAGGTCGGCAGTGACCCCTATCTCTACGAAAGAATAGCTCGCGATGAGCTGGGCGTTGCCAAAGAGGGCGAATTAGTTATTGACATAGAGGAATAAGTTGTTAATATGTTACATAATCAGAAGACAGACGTCAGATGTCAGAAAGTAGGACTCAAGCGTTCTGTCTTTCGGCCATAGGCGGACCCGCTTTG
>CAYNSZ010000115.1:0-5020 GCA_964400075.1 uncultured Planctomycetia bacterium | reverse complement strand
CCCGGACTCGGCAGATATCTCCCGCTGCAGGCAATTAGTATCTGGCGGGACTCCGGCGAAGCCGGAGAATTAGCGCCGGAGGCGGAGAGTTAACCCGCTCGCTACAAGACTATAGAAGCGGGGATTCGACTGCGGTCTTTTCGCTCGTTTACTCGCGAAAAGACTCAGTCTCATTGAGGAGGCTTGCAATGAATCCTATAATCAATTTTTCCCAATACATCACTATACTGGGGCTTATCATAACCTTGTCCGGCGTCCACAAGCTTCATCAGGCTGTCCGGGCTAATCCGGCGGTTGAGATCAAATATCATACCAAGCAGGCTCACGACGCGGCGATAATTGATTTTTACCAGGCGCGGGAAGGCCTGCGTTATACTATCTATGGTTTTCTCATCCAGATGCTTACGGTAATCCTGTAAGCAGGTTGGTTCTTGATGCGGGGCTTTGTACGGAATGACTACGGTAACTAATAAAATTCTGGTTATCTCAGGTTTCACCCTGTGTATTTGGTCAGGGCTTAAGCATTTGCCTTCGCCAGAGGTGTTGAGGGTCCTTACCCCTGATAATGTCTACGGGATATTGTTGAGCTTCCTGGGAGATTTTATCAAGACTCCCCAGGCCTGGGCAGGGATATTTCTGGTCATCCTGGGTTTGCGTGAGCCAAAAATCACTCCGATTAAGGTACCCAGGCAGCCCGGCACGGAATACCAGGAGCAGCCGGAGATTTTTAAAAAGGATTAGGGTATTTGCCGGGGATGTAGTACCCCGCCTTGCGTCGGAATAAATTACACCGCCTCTGGCGGTGTCAATTCCCCCGCCTCCGGCGGGATAAATTCCGCCGCTTTCAGCGGCGAAATTTAGGAGCTTAAAATGGAAGAGCCGAAAGCCAAGTGGATTATCATAGCGCTGGTTATCGGGGTCATCGCGGCTGTTTTCGTGGGAGTATACCGTTCCCGTAAGGAGCCGGCTGACGTGGTTGACCGGGTTTTGCATAACTGGAGGCCCGGCTACCATAACCTCGTCGAGGCGGATTGGAAACCCGACGCGCCCTATTCCCCCCTCTACCGGGTTAAGGAATACCACATACATGATTTGAAGTTACACGGCTCAAGCGCTGAGGTAATTGCCCGGGTGAACCATATCACCGGCCATAAGGAGCAGGTCGACGCGATGTATACCTTCTTTCTGGAGAAGACCCCTCAGGGCTGGAAGGTTGTGCGTTACCAGAAGGGATTTAAAAAACAGTAATATCCTTTGCTGGCTTTTGCCGGCAAAGGATGCCGAAGGAATTATGGAGAAAGAGGCAGTCAGAACAATACTCGTGGTTGATGATGAAGTAGAAACTCTTGACTTCGTCGGCAACATCCTGCGGCGCGCTTCGTACCGGGTTCTTTTAGCCCAGACCGGCAGCCAGGCGCTCGGCCTGGCAAAGCTTAAGCAGCCTGACGTGATCATTCTCGATGTGATTTTACCTGACATAAGAGGAGAAGAGCTCAAGCGCTCACTCGCTGAAGAACCCCGGACCAGCGCCATACCGGTAATTTTTTTAACCGGCATACTCACTAAAGAAGAGGAGCAGATTTTTAAGCGCATGGCCAAAGGCGTGCGTACCCTGGCAAAGCCGGTGGCAGCGGAGGAGCTGCTTGCTGTCCTCAAGGAGAGTATAGTATGAACAAATCTTGGTTGTTAGGTAGCGCATGCGCACTGGGAATATGCGTTTTTACCATAACCGTCGCCCGGGCCGACCTGATTTTTCTGAAAAACGGAAGGGAAATCGAAGGCAAGATAATCAAAGAGGATGAAGAAAAACTATGGGTGCTTACCACCGCGGGCGGCAAGATCGGCATTGAGAAAGGAAAACTATTGAAGATCGAGGCGAAAGCGTTTAATCCGGAAGCAATAGACGCTCAAAAAGGGGCGGCCGGCACTGAAGATAAAAAACCTTCCAGCCAAAAGAAGTCCCGGGACATCCACCAGAAGCTTGACGCTACGGTTACCTACGGTCAGCCCACGCAAGACCCAATGGGCACGACCTACGTTATCGGAGGCAAAACCTATCAAACCGTCAAGATGCGGGATGATAAGCCCACAGGTACGTATCGTGAATTTTACGACGATGGAGAGGTGCGGATGGAAGTGGAAATGATCAACGGCCTCAAGGAAGGTCTGGCCATCGCCTATTACGGCGATGGTAAAATAATGGAGGAAGGCGTTTACGAGGCAAGCCTTAAGGTAGGGGCGCATAAAAGTTATTGGGAAAACGGCCGCCAGAAGTCTCAGGTTGAATACCTTGACGGCAAACGCGAGGGCCTGGCGCGGTATTACTATGATACCGGCGAGCTTGAACGTGAAATACCATATGCTGCCGATACACCCAACGGCGAGGAAAAAATGTATTATAAGAGCGGAAAACCTCTGGCCAGCCAGTCCTATCAGCAGGGTAAAGCCAAAGGCGTGGGCAAGAAATTTTACGAGAGCGGGGCTATGCAGGAAGCCTCATTCTTCGACATGGGGCTCATTAAGACCTACTTTGAAAACGGCGGCCTGAAAAGTAAATTAGTAACCGCAACCGGTGAATACGTGGAATACGATAATGAGGGCGCGGTGGTGTTTGAAGGAATCCTGCCGCCGGTTGAGGAGACAGAGGCGCCGGATGAGCTCACGCAACCCAGCTCACAGCCGTCCGATGCGGCCGCCAACCCCTGAATTATTTATCCAGCTTAAAAAGGAAGGGTGATTATGGATTATTTCGATGAAGCCGCGAAGTGGTTTGCCGAAGCCGAGCATCTTTTTTTCAAGGATGAACTGCAGGCAAAACAGCTTTTCTGCACCGGTATGAAAAATCTTGTGCTCGCCCTCAGGGATTTAAAGGTTTCCCTTGATAAGTGCGCGGTTCGCGATAAATGAGTATCCCCGGTTAATGCCCCCGCGCCATAACTTTGTTATTTCGCGGGACCCCGGCTTTGCCGTCAATTCCACCGGCGAAGGCGGTGGAATTGAAATTGAGGAGCAATGATGAAGCGAAGGCTTGGGATTTTGGTTACGCTGTTTGTTTGCGGAACGCTTACCAACGGCTTTTCAGAAACAATACTGAGAAAAAAATATATCGTCAAAGGCCTTGAAAACGTGCCCGAGGCACGGACCTTGCTCTATGATATTGCCGTTTTAGATGACGGCTGTGCCCTCCAGCGGGAATATAACAGCCAGGGAAAACTGGCCGCAGAGGCCCGTTACGCCAGAGCTAAAGACACCTCTGGGCTTCCCCAGGAATGGTGCGGCGGTTGGCAGGTGAGCATGTTCCATGATGAGCAGGGTCGTCTCTGGTACCGTTGCTGTGATACCCAGATACGCACCGATGCCGCTGAGCCCAGCTCGTGCGAAGAGTGGGCCGAGGAGGGCGCTCATTTTTTCCGGAACTGGAAAAAAGAAGGCGTAAGCCGGGTATACTACAACGACGGCACCGTATACCAGGAAATTCCCTATCAAGCCGATAAAGTCGAGGGCGTTATAAAATATTACAGCCCGGTGGGGAAGCTTGAATCAGAGGTCCCCTATTACGATGGGGATATAGACGGCGTAAAAAAGATTTACTATATGAACGGCAGCCTGGAATACGAGGTCGCCTTTCGTTTCGGTATCCAGCATGGCCCCTGGAAGCAGTTTTACGAGAGCGGGGAGCTTCTCTGCGAGGGAAATTATAGCAGCGGCACTCCACGCGGCAGCGAAAAATGCTATTACCCCAGCGGCGGCCTTAAAAGCATCCGCAATTACCATAACGGTGTCCCGGCCGGCCTGCAGAGGCAGTATTACGAGGGCGGCGCTTTGCGGGAGGAATCGCACATTGAAAAACATATTACCAAGACCTATTTCCAAAACGGCAGGTTGCGCAGCGAGTCGTTCAAGGATAAGGGGGTTTACCGCGAATACGGAGAGGATGGCGCGGTTGTCCTTGATGAGACCACTGCCGCCGGAAAGTGGAGCCCCGCGGACTAAAGTCCGTGGTTCCTTATTTTGCTGATTCATGGGGGCGGAACCCTCCGAAGCAGAAATATTTTCTTACGCATTCATCTGCGGATTGAAATCTGCGGCTTTCTGCGTAGGGGGGTGAAGCGCCAGCATGCCTATGAAAAAATTAACCCCTCTCATTTTTACTATAACACTTTGTTTTATAATCGGTTGCGCCCTGGCGAATGAAACCGGCCGCTGCCGGGAAATCGTCAAAGAAGTCATGACCTGCTGGGTTAACGGGGACGCAAAAGGTGCCCAGCGCTATCTGCGCTGGGAGCCGGAATCCGCAGGCCGCCAGAGCCTGAAAAAATTAAAACGCTTCGTCATCACCGACGCCAAAGCCGCAGACCAGGAAGTAACGGTCAATGTCGATGTGACTCACGCCGGAGGCATTACCGGAGAATATCCGTCAAACTATATCTTTAGGCTCAGGCGTTTTGAAGACGGTTGGAAAATAGTGGGGTTGGTTCACGGAGGAGGATTATAGCCATGATAGAAAAAGGAGGAAGCATGAAGTCAAAGAGTCTGTCGATGTCACTGGTTACGGTCGCGCTGCTGGTACTGGCGGTATCAAATATTTTTTGCCTGGTTAAGCTCGGCGTCCAGGACAGCAAGATCAAGCAATTCCGCCTTCTTTTAAGCCAGGCCGCTGCAACTTCAGCTAAGCAGGAAAAACTCGGCCTGGTAGAGAACGATGTCAAAATCCTCTGGGAGCTGGTGGGGGCGCACCAGAAGTGGCTTGAACTGCTTGCCGGCAGCGTCAAAACCATTGGCGATGAGTTCGGCAGCCACACCACTAGGCTCGAAGCCATTACCGCCGCCCTCAAGAAACAGGGGACGGTCCTGCTTGATTCGGTGAAGTAGGAAACCGGTGTTTTTAATCGACCCGCAGAAATCCCCGGCTTTTGGTTCGACAGGCTCACCATCCCTCGAATCATCCCGAGCACAGTCGAGGGGCAAGCCGGGGATGAATGCATGTCGATTATCTTCCGGGATGCCTGTATACCGTGAA
>CAYNSZ010000114.1:0-5031 GCA_964400075.1 uncultured Planctomycetia bacterium | reverse complement strand
GGTAGCCGTGCCGCTGAACCCGCCGCAGTGCGGATGATGGCGCGCTCAGGCGTGAGTCCTCAGAAAGCGCAGCAACTGATAAAGAAGACTTCCAACCCTGACAGCTTGGGCCAGGAAGTACTGCAGATTTTTGAGGTTCATGTACGCAGGGCTTTGCCGGAAATCTCCGCGAGCGCTTCAAGCCAGCTGCATGCCTTCTGTGAAGCAGCTTTTAATGCCGGCTGGGACTATTCCCAGGCAGCAAGCTTTATTGAAGTTTTAGGCAGAACCGGCGTTACCGTCAGCCCAGAGCTATTGCTCGATTGTTCAAAACAACTCAAAGCTTCGCGCCATAGCCCCCAGAGTTTGCATGAGCTGGTTCTTAAGCAGTCTGGTGCAACCCCTGAGGAGTCGAGTTTACGCGAAAGGCTTAAACAGGCAAGGCAGGCAAGCGGTATTAACGATCCCATCGAACTGCTTTGGCATATTATTGATGTCCGTTTCGATATGGAGCTGGCAGCATTCGCGGCTGGCCGTATCGAGCAAAGCGGTATGCTCAAACAGCTCTCTGGCCGGCAGCTTGTGAATTTTCAACGGGCCAAGCAGCGCATCGCCGACGCCGCAGAGGATAATTCAGCGGCATTGGCTTTTGGCTTTTTACTCGCGGCAGGTATCCTGTGCGTTGTCGCGTTGATGCTGATACGCCTGAGGCCGGCAAGGGCTTCGCCGGGCAAAAAAGCCTGGCCGGGGGCCTACCGGGCTTATGCGTTCAAAGAAAATATTTTTGTATATACTTTTTACGCATTCGTTCTCTTTGGTTTTATTGCCGGAGCGCTGTTTGGAATAAGTTTCGTGTGCTTGTTGTCCATCGAGGCCTATATCTTTGAGTTTATCGCCGGTATTCTGGTAACGCCGCTGCTTATTCTGGGCATTGCGGCTTTGGCTGCCTGCGCCGGATTCATCGCTCTCTATGGTATCGACACACAGGCGGTTACCCCGTTCTTGAAAAAGAAGCTCGCAGCGGCGGACGAAGCGGGGTTAGGTAGAGTCAACCGTATCCGTGGAATGCGATTAAACTTGACCACGCGGCAGGAATTGCCTGACTGGCAAAGAATCGCGCAGTTGCGGAGCGAGATTTTTACTGCTTACGCCTGGATAAATGGTTTTAATCCAAATCTGGCCCAAACGTTCTTCCGGGAAGCTGTCTTTGCCTTACGCGATGTGATCGTACGTGATTGCCCTGATCTGGACAAAGGTTATTTTGAAGGTATCAGCGACGATGCCGCAGGGCTCTCGGCCCGCATAAACCTGCTCTGCCCGGCAGGTCATTATGAAGAAAAACCCTTGAGAGTCATACGCGACTTTAGTTTCGACCAAGCCTTGCCGGTCATCGGTTTTCCGGTTGAGTTTTTTGAAGCAGATACTGACGCCTATCTTTGGGAACCATCTCCTAACCGGCCAAGAATTCACTGTTTGCAATATTCGTTCGCGGATATGGCTGGCATGCGCGATGGTTTTCGCTATGTCCGCTCAGGAATCTTGCGCCTCGAAGCTGGCATCCCCGCGCTCATTATCTTCCGCAAACCAGTACGGCTGGATATTTCCCTTTATCCTGATATGTATCCTTACCCGGATTCTTACACCACTATAGCCAGCCCCAGCTTCACGGGGGCTATCATTTCCCATGAGACATTCATGCTGCTTGAGCGCAAAGTGCGCCAGGCTCAGTTTTTCGTGAAACACAATATTCCTGTTCCCCGGACCGCTGCCTTTGCCGCGCCGATTAGGCCCGCGGGGATTTATAAGCAACTTCACTCTATCTTTGGTCAGGGATATCAGGGTGAAATCGTGGTCAAGCCCGACGGCGAATGCGGGGGGGAGGGGTGGCGGGCATTTCCTGCGGCCGAAGCAAGAAACGCCGCCTCTTACGCTCACTCAGTTGCAAAGAACGGCGTGGTTATGCAGGAGCGGATCGTGCCGCAGCAAGCCAGGTTGGAGCTTGAGGGGATGAGCGCACAATGGTGCCAGGATCAACATGACTGGACTATTCGCGCTTGTGTCTTTCGCAATGCATGCGGCGTTGTTGAAACAAGAGTGCTTATACGCATCGGCAGCCCTGAGGAAGTCGTGGCTTTTATCACTTTGCCCGAATTTATGAGCGCTGCATCTTCGCGTCCAGAGTTTAGTGGCCTTACAGCAAAGATTGCTGCTTTAAGTGAGCAGCTTTACACGGCCATCGAACAGGAAACCGGCCAGGACCCGATACTCATCGCCCCTGATTACATTATGGATGTGTACGGTAAGCTTTTTGTTCTTGAAATCAACGCCGGGTTTCTCTCCCTGCGTAACGACCACTACCGGCGTTTTGAAGAAGAGCGCGAGGTGGTAGAAGCGCTATT
The DNA here is from genome assembly GCA_964400075.1 of uncultured Planctomycetia bacterium. Taxonomy (GTDB): domain Bacteria; phylum Omnitrophota; class Gorgyraeia; order Duberdicusellales; family 4484-171; genus JAFGHG01. The sequence continues at coordinate 2,653 of CAYNSZ010000114.1, read as the reverse complement.
TGCGGTCCTGGCCAGGCGCGTTGGCAGCGAAGCCAGGGATGACGACTCCAGTCTTTCCGGTTGGTGGCTTGTGACTTTTGCCGCGGCGGCCGTAGTCTTGGTTGGGCTTTATACAGCATGGAAATGGCGCAGCAGGGTAATTAAAGGCCGGGAAAATGATACAGCTTTACAGTATCTTGCCGGGCTTACCGCAGAACGCGGCGGATTACATGCGCTTGCTGAGATTGAAGAGCGCCAACAGGAGATGTTACTGGTTCTGACTGAATTTGCTGGCATGCTTTCCCATAGCCAGTCAGTGTTTCATCTAACCGACTGGCAGCTGCTTACGGCCAGAACATGGTCTATACTCAGCCCTGCAGGAAACAGGAATCCGGCAAATTGCGCGGCAATTGATTCACGTTTAGCCCTTCTCAACCATCCGGATATCGCCAGGATGTTCTGCGATTATCTGGCGTGTAAGCTGTTGCCTAATTATCAGGACCATACTGCGGCTCTCCTTGAAGCGGTCACCGGGCAAATAGAAACACGGCTTAAGCAAGTACACAGCAGCACCTTAAGCCGGTTATACCTGTTGGTTCAATCCGTGACCGCCTGCTCTGTTTATTCACTACTCTGGACTCAAAGTCTGCCCGTAGCCTTACGCATAGATTCAAAAGCCATTTATCCGGAGGACGAGGAGTTAGAAGAGTTATTTTTTATGTTTAAGCCTGATTCAGTTTGCTCTATCACGCCCTATTTTGGCCAAGCGTCTAATAAGCGCAGGCTTGCCTTGGGAGGTTTGCGCCAGAAAATTCTCCAAAATCCCGTTGCTTATTTCGTGCTCATGAGAAAAGGCATGAATGAAGGCCTGGATTTAGCCCGGGCAATGCTCTATAAGAACGCAGTGTGTTATCTTCCCTACGAAGGTATCAAGACCGAGCACTGGAAAATGCCCGGCCAGGTTGATGAGGAGGCCTTTGCCAGAGATTGGGCTTACGCGGCTGTGGATATCGGCCTTATGGGATTATATTTAGGCGGGCCGGACATGAATCATGGCCCTCAGATGACTGACCGCAAAATTAGGCATTTACAAGAGCGCTACCGACAGCACTTAGGGTTGGAGCTTGATATCGTGCGCCAGGCTGCGGCTCGCGGTTTAACCATAACCTGGCGCGAAGTTTTAACCAAGCATGAATTGGAACAGCCGATGCGCTTTTTGCCTTACGCGGCGCAAATAGAAACCGTGGGAGAGCTTGGCGAGGTAAGCAGAGTTTGGCATCAGGAACCGGTCATGGAGCGGCTGCGGCATTCGCAAGGTTTGTTGCTGCCAGGCGCGCATCCCGGAACCACAACTATTAATCAGGATTTATTTGATATCACTCTGGCCTCAATGGTAGCAGGCGGGACTGAGGCTACCGGAGGCCTTCCGCTTGAAGAGATAGGGCCAACCGGCTATGGCCAGGCTTTGGCAGCGGAAAGGGTCCACCAGCATCTTGAAGCCTCGGGAATTCCCAAGTACAGCAATATAGAGAGGACAGGATATCAGCAGGGTTTTGGTGATGTGGGCGGAGCGCTTACCCGGGCGTTGCTTGCTTTAGACAAGGGCTGGCAGGTGCAGATTATTCAGGATGGCCAGGGTGTGGTCTTTAAAAATGAGGGATTTAGCACCCCTGAGATAGCGGCGGCCCTGTCCCATTCAGTAACCGAAAGAGAGCGCATCGGCGTTATCGGTTTATTGGGAGATGTTTCTGATTTCTCAAGGCAAGAGAAGGCAATGGATGTCGCAAGAGTTTTTGCGCTGGCAGAGGAAGTTTTTGGTTCTCATCCGCGCTTCTTTTTGCCCGCGGCCACCCAGAATGTTATTACCAGGCGCAATATCAAAAAAATCCCCCGGGATATCATTATTATTGAAGGCTCAAACAACGCTTTCTTAGGCATGGAGGATGAGCTTTTCCGGCGCGGGATTGTAGCCATAGACGGGTTTGCCATAAACGGCGGAGGAGTTATCTGCTGCGATGTTGAAAACACCGCCAAATACCGCTACCCCGAGAGCAAGATGAAGGAGCAGGTCATCAGGCGTGAGCTTATTGAGCAGGTTTATTGCCGCATCAGAACCATGATCGCGGTAAATGTTGATCATATTATGCATGCGTATCTTATCCAAGGCCGCAATCCTTCCCATGCCGCTAAGGAACTAGCCAGAGACATACTGAGACGTAAAGCCCACATCGATAGCCAGTATTATCCAGGCTCATCCGGCTACGGAGCGTTTGAAGCAATGGAGCAGCGATTAAACCGAGAGCTGGGGCTGTCAGCTGAGCATACTCCTGACCATTTCCGGCACAATAAAGTGGTTATTGAGGTGGTTCTTGCGCAGGCAGCTCTTGCAACTGGAGAAGAAACCGACCATGCATTGAGTTCAAGTGTCTTTTTGACGCTGGCGGCTCTGTGCGCTGCTCTCCTGCTTGCAAGATGGCTGGCATTCTTTTTCCGCCGCAGCCAGGCCCCGCCGCTTACTACACAAACCCTCAAAAATCTTTTCCGAAAACAGGCGCGCTTGATTTTTATCGGTATTCTAGTTTTAATTATCCTGCTTTCATTTCCTCACGTGGCCTCAGGCGCTGCATTGGCCATGTCGGGCGACTCTCTCTTTGTGTCAAGCGTAAGTTCCCAC
>CAYNSZ010000113.1:2293-5087 GCA_964400075.1 uncultured Planctomycetia bacterium | reverse complement strand
GAGGGCCAATCGTATCGTCTGCTGAAGTGCGAGAGAAACTCAGCGTATTGGATAAATATAAATTTGTCAAGTGGTGCGTTAGCCTTATTCCAGCAAATGCTCTACGCACAGAGCACGTTAATGGTTATGATTTTATTAAAATGAAGTTATTACTTCAGAAAGCTGGTTTTAATCATATCCTAAAGTCTGAATACAGACGTTCTTCGATTAAGATCTTGAGAAAGAAGGTGTTTGACAAGTCGCCTCAGGTAAGTCTGTTTGTCGAAGCATACAAATAAGATGGCAGAATAGTAAAAGATAACGAGTAAATAGCCATGGAGAATAAACCCCATATAGTTTTGGTTGTGCCGCGCGGCGAGGCGGTGAGAAATTTTTTATATTCCGATACGCTGGCGCTGGTAAGCCAGCACGCCCGGGTCAGCCTGTTAACCATTACCGATGATGAAAAATTTATGGGGCGCTTTAAGCCCTTTACCGAGAGGATTATTCCCCTGAAACTTTATGATGAACACAAATTAGTTTTATACTTACGGGGAATTATACAAGAAGCGCATTTTCGCTGGTTATGGAGCGAAGTAGCAAAAAACCATTTTGAAACCGGCGACGCGCGCGCCTGTAGTATAACCGCCAAAATAAAATGGAATGTTTTAAAAATGGCCTCATACTGTATGGCAAGCCGGCGGACGCTCGAAGTCTTAACCGCTCTGGAAAATAATATCACCTGGTTATTGCGTCCCAGCGATGATTACCGCACTTTATTTCAGGAAATTAATCCGGACATAGTATTCAATTGTTCCCATATCCACGGGCCGGCAGCGGAGTTCGTGCTTAAAATAGCCCATCGCTTAGGTATTCCCACAGCAGCTTTTGTTTTTTCCTGGGATAATCTAACCTCGCGCAGCCGTATCACCGTGCCCTATGACTACTATTTTGTCTGGAATAGGCTCATGCACGAACGCTTACGCTCAATATATCCTTTTATATCAGCCGAACGCATTTTCATAACGGGAACTCCTCAGTTTGATTTTCATCATAAGCAAGATTTTTGGCTTACCCGCGAAGCGCTTTGTCAAAAAATAGGCCTTGACCCACGGAGGCCATTTATACTTTATACTACCGGCATGGATCTTGATTTCCCTGAGGAATACCGGACCGTAGAATTTATAGCGGATACCTTAGAGAAAATCGGCATATTCCCCAAGCCCCAGCTCGTGGTAAGAACCTACATAAAAGGGACCAGCCACGAGATGAAAGCATTAGCACAGCGCCATCTACCTGACGTCATATTCCCTCCCCTGTTATGGGATGAAAAGTGGTTATTCACTCCGCTCTATGAAGACTTGGCGGTTTACACCAGCCTTTTGCGAGAATGCTGCTTAGGTATTAACGCTGCCTCCACCGTTTCCCTGGAGCTCTTAATGCATGATAAGCCGGTTATTAATCTGGGATTTGATCCGCCGGGAAGCAATTTACCTCACCACTTGCGGTGGATACGCCATATTCACTTCGATCATTATCGTCCGGTAGCGGAAAGCGGGGCGGTAATGGTCGCCTATAAGGCAGGCGACATTGCTTCTTTGCTCATCCGCGGCCTCAGCTATCCGCAGGCAGACAGCCAGAAGCGCCAACAGTTTATTAAAGAAATGTTTGGCGGCGTGCTCGACGGCCACTCCGGAAAGCGCATCGCCCAGCAGCTTGTCAGCCTTGCCCAAAAAAAGCCTCTCTTGAAACCATGAAGTTATTCGAGATGCTTTACCTTTGCTGTGAGGCGGCTTCGGGAGCGCAGCGGTACTGCGTTCGCAGGCAATTGCTGTCGGTTGTACGTTCGAAAGGCAAGCGGCTGGCGATTTTGGATGTGGGCGGAAGGATGTCGCCATACACCATAGGCATACCAGCGGATATCACCATAAGCGATATACCCCGGCGCACCCCGCTCCAAGAAAGGCTCAATTTAGGGCTTACTGAAAACATGGTGCGCCAGATTTACCGAAGGCGGTCTAATGTAACGCGGGTTGTATTTGATGACAAAACGAGCTCCTGTTTCGATGACGCATCGTTTGACTGCGTTCTGGCTATTGAACTCATCGAGCATTTGGATCGGGAGTGTTTTTTCCTTAATCATGCCCATCGCCTTTTGAAAAAAGACGGCGTCTTACTGCTGACCACACCGAACGCAGACCGCTATTACCGGCTCAGTGATAAGCCCTTCCCGGATTCAGACCATAAAAAATTATACCGGCGAAGAGAGCTTGAAGCGTTGCTGTATTCATATTTTAGCCAGGTGCATACTGAGTATATTGTTCGAAACAGCCGCTGGTTCTCATTAGGGCTGCGCTCGTACACTTTTACCAATTTTTACTCTTCCCTGCGCAGTATCCTAGCAAATTATTTAAACTGGCTTGAATCTAATGATCCTGCCGTAAAAGACGACGCCGCCAATACCCACTATATCTTGGCTCTTGCGCAGAAGTGATTAGGCTTGCCGGTGTGAGGAAAACGAGATAAATAATGAGTGCCCTCTCTGCAGAGCGTACGCTCTTGACTATTTCTGTGGTGACCCCCACGCTTAACCGCCCTGAGGAAGTGAGGGGTTTACTTGAGAATCTCAGCCGCCAGACCCGACAACCCTCCGAGGTCATTATAATTGACGGTGCCCCTGAAAGAGAGATTGCCACCGAGAAGATAGTTACCGAATTTACCAGTAAATTCGCCTTTGCTTGCCGGTACATAAAGCACGGCGGCGGCACCGCAGTCCAGCGCAACGTTGGCATTGAAGTCGCTTCCCCAGAGCTGC
>CAYNSZ010000113.1:0-2253 GCA_964400075.1 uncultured Planctomycetia bacterium | reverse complement strand
TTTCCCGGATTTTTTTCAAACCATGATTCGTTTGTTCGCAGCCGACAATGAAAAACGTATCGGCGGCATTTTCGGGTACCCGGTCAACGATCACTTCACGGGTAAGGAACATAAGCGCTGGAAGTTCTATAAAAGTCTGCGCCTGCTACAGAGTTACGAACCGGGCTGTTACGACGCTACTACCGGAATTCCGGTAAATATCAACTTGCAGCCTCCGTTTCAGGGATGCCGCGAAGTGGATTTCATGCCGACGTCGTGCGCAGTCTGGCGATGGGAGGTCATCGAGCAGGGCTTGCGGTTCGACCCCTTTTTCTGCGACTTCGGCGTCGCCGAAGATTACCATTTTTCCCTGCGAGCAGGTCGGCAATGGAAGCTGCTGCAATGCGGGGACGCCCGTTGCCAGCATCTGAATTCTCCGCGCGGCCGGGTGAATGCGCACAGGAGAGGGTATAAGTACGTGGTCAATTATTACTACCTTTTCAATTCCATAGCTGGCCCCCTAAGTGCCGGGCAGCGAATGAGGTTCTTCCGTTTTCAGGTCTTTGAGGTGCTGCGTATATTCACTTCCTGTTTACGAAGATGGCGCCGTCATGATTTTCTGGAATTGGCAGGACGGGCGCAGGGGTTTCTTACGCTGGCGCGGGAGCGAATGCGCAATTGGTAGGTACTTGATGACGGTAAAGCACCTCATTGTGGTTTCCCACGTTCTCCATTACCGCTGGCAGGGCCGGCTTCACGCGTACACGGCCTATGTCCGGGAACTCGATGTGTGGGCGCAGATTTTTCCTCGTCTCACCATTGCCGCTCCCTGCCGCAACCAAGAGCCGGATGCCAGCTGTAGCGTGCTTCTGAGTCCGAACATCGACATAGCCCCACAGCCGTTTTGCGGCGGCATAACCGTGGCCCGAAAGATTCAGCAGTTCTTTTTGCTGCCAATGCTCGGGGCGTCCCTGATGCGGACGTTGCGCAGTGCTGAGGCGATTCAGGTGCGCTGTCCGGGTAACCTTGGCTTGCTCGGGGTGATTCTCGGCCCTCTCTTCAGCCGGTATCGTATCGCCAAGTACGCCGGGCAATGGAGTGGCTACCATGGTGAGCCATTGTTTACGCGGCTGCAACGATTCCTGTTGCGGTCCCGCTGGTGGAGCGCGCCGGTTCTTGTATATGGAAGGTGGCCTGATCAGCCGAAACACATCATCCCTTTTTTTACCTCAGTCATGACCCGAGACCAGATTCGTAACGCTCAGCAGGGAGTTGTGCAAAAAAAAATATCCCTTCCTTTACGGATTCTTTTTTCTGGAAGATTGGACGTTTCGAAACGCGTTGAGGTTTTACTGCGGGCCCTGCAGCTGCTGAAAGCGAGTGGTGTTACCCTCGAGGCGGCGATTATCGGCGATGGTTCACAGGCTTCCTCGCTTAAGGCCATGAGCAGAATGTTGGGGCTCGAGCAGATTGTGCGTTTTACGGGCGCACTTCCGTTTTCCGCCGCGCTTCATTGGTATGAGTGGGCACACTGCCTGGTGCTGCCGTCGGTGCATTCAGAAGGGTGGCCGAAGGTCGTGGCTGAGGCGATGTGTCACGGGCTGCTCTGCCTGGCAGTAGATCATGGCAATATAGGTAACATGTTGAGTGACGGCAGAGGCATCCTTCTTGAGCGCGGTTCTCCTGAAGAGATCGCGCAAGCCCTTGGAGATATCGCCCGCAACGGAGGAAACTACCAGAAAATGGCTCTGTGCGCCTCAGCCTGGGCAAGCCGGTATTCAATCGAAGACTTCGGTAATAGCGTGCGGGATATTCTGGAAGGCTGCTGGGGGAGGGGCTTGATCCCCCCACGCGCATGAAGATAGGAGTTCTTCATCTTATCGATTCTCTCGAAAGAGGCGGCGCTGAGCAGGTAGCGGTCAGTCTCGTCAACCACCTGCCGCGAGACCATTACCGGCTGCATCTGTGCGTTACGCGCCAGCAGGGCCCGCTGAGCGAGGCGGCGAGAAGCGCTGGACTGTTCGTCCGTATCACGGGAGCGGGGCGCCCCAGTTTGCATCGGGGCATAGGGTACCTTGCGGCCTGTGTCCTCACCTTCCCCGGGTGCTGTCTGCGCCTGGCCCGCTGGTTTCGCCGGGATCAGGTTGAGGTCGTCCACGCCAATGAGTTCATCGAGCATCAGGCAGGAGTGGCGGCTCGGATGGCCGGCGTGCCCTGTCTCTACCACGTTCGCCACTCGCTGAATAGCTCCCGCGCCCATCAGCTGCTGGGCAG
>CAYNSZ010000112.1:0-5110 GCA_964400075.1 uncultured Planctomycetia bacterium | reverse complement strand
CAGCAGGCAGCCCTGGATGAGACTAAATTAGAAATCGCCCTCACCGTTAAACGAGCTTTTTATACTCTTCTATTAGCCAACCAGTTTGTCGATTTGAATAGAGACCTCCTGGAAAATACCGAGCAGCACCTTAAAGTTCTTGAGGAACGCTTCCGCAAGGGCCAGGCTTCGGAACTTGACGTGTTGCAGGTCAAGGATTCTCTGGAGAACGTAAGGTTTGGCTATATAGAATCCCTGAATCAGGTTGAGGCAGCCCAGAGCCTGCTGCGTAACCTGCTCTATTTTAAAGAGAGCGCTCACATCATCCCCCGGGGTCAATTTGAGTACGAGCCCAAGGAGATGGTGCTTGAAGAAGGGTTTTTAGCCGCGCTTAAAAACCGGCCGCAGATAAAAGAATATGAAGCGCAGGCTAAAGCCGCGCAAAAAGGAATTGAAATCGCCAAAGCCCAAAACCGGCCCAGCATCTACGCTTCCTGGGATTATTATAACCGGTCCTCTTCAACCGTCGGCACTACAAAGAGCTGGAACGATTACAACGTCATCGGTATTACCTTTTCCTGGCCGATATTTGACGGCTGGGCAACGAAAGCAAAAATCGAGCAGGCGATCGCGGATTTAAAAGCAACCCAGTTAGCTCAGGAGCAAATCGTCAAAGATATAGCCCTTGAGCTTAAGGACGCCTATGTCGCGCTTAAAAACGCAATTGCCGAAGTAAAAAAGTCAGAGGCAGAGCTCTCCTATTATGAACGATACTATCGCGAAATCGAAGAAAAGAGCTCAAGAGGTATTGCCAGCGCACTCGATCTGCACGACGCGCAGGTGGGCCGGCAAGTTTCGCTGTTTAATAAGCAGCAGGCTATCTTCAATTATATTGTCGCCAAAAGCGGGTTTGACCGGGCAACCGGGGCTTACGGCGATATCTGATCGCCCTCCGGCGGAGCGGTCTATAGTACGGAATCGAGGTGGAATATGTTAATGGCTAAGAAAAAGAATGTAGGTGCGTGGAGATGGGGTCTAGGAGCTGCGAGCGCGGCGGTTGTATTTTTGTGCTCTTGCTCGAAAAAGGACGAGCAAGGATTTAGGCGCGAGGCAAACGGCAGCATCCCGGTAAGAGTAGCGGCAGTGAGCCTTCAGACTATACAAAAGACCATTGATTACGTCGGTGACATCAAAGCTCAGGAGGAGGTCACGGTATATCCACGCGTCAGCGGAAAGATCATAGAAAAGGTGAAAGAAGAGGGGGCTCAGGTGGCCAAGGGCGAGGTGATTGCTTACATTGACCGTGACGAGGTGGGTTTGACCTTTGAAAAGGCTCCGGTGGATGTTCCTTTGGCGGGCATTATCGGCAGGGTATACGTAGATATCGGTTCAAGCGTGACCCCACAGACTCCGGTCGCGCTTTTGGTAGACATGGACAAAGTGAAAATAGGGCTTCAGGTACCCGAGAAATATCTTCCCCAGGTGGTCATCGGCCAGACCGCGCATATTAGCACCGATGCCTACCCCAATGAGATATTGAGCGGCAGGGTTACCAAAATCAGCCCGGTAGTCACTTTAGAAACACGGTCCGCTCCGGTAGAGATCACCCTTGAAAACCCAGGCCATAAGCTGCGTTCCGGGATGTTTGCCCGGGTACGGCTCATCCTTGAAGAGGTAGAGAACGTGCCGGTAATTTTCAAAGAAGCGGTGATGGGAAAAGAGCCTGATCAGTATGTGTATGTGGTGAAAGATAACAGCGCGCGTATTCAGAAGATAGGCCTGGGCATCCGTCAGGGGCCGTATTACGAAGTTCGGGATGGCCTTGCAGCTGGCGACCTTGTAGTAGTGATGGGCCAACAGCGGTTACGCGACGGTTCCCTGGTTGAAGTTGAAGAAGAGAACAGAAGCGAGTAGAGAGAAAAGAGTAGAGAGTAGAGAGATAAAATGACACTCTTTCCTCTCTACTCTATCCTCTCTACTTGTATCGAGTGAGACAAGCGCATTATGAATTTTCCTGAATTTGGCGTAAAAAAACCCATTACCAACCTGATGATTTTTCTGGCGATAATCATTATCGCCGCTTATAGCCTCACGCGTTTAGGCATTGATATGATGCCTGAGATGGAGCGCCCCGCTATAACCGTGGTCGCCGCCTACCCCGGAGCAAGTTCCGAAGACGTAGAGATAAAAGTCACCGAGACCCTGGAAAACCAGCTGGCTACCACCCCCGGGCTTGAAAAGCTTGACTCCCGATCAGTAGAAGGCGTGTCTTTGATAACCCTTCAATTTAAATGGGGCACGAATCTTGACGCCGCCTCCAACGATATCCGTGATCGCATTGATTTGGCAAAGCGCTTCCTGCCCGATATCCCCGATGAAATGGAAAATCCCTTTATCTATAAGTTCAATACTGCCAATATCCCGATACTGTTTATGGGTTTTACCGCCCGGCAAAGTTATCCTGAGCTGTACGATATAATAGATCAGCGGGTGGGCGATGTCCTCCGGCAGATCCCCGGAGTTGGGACAGTCCAGATTTTCGGCGGCCTACAGCGTCAGATCAATATCTGGATAGACCGTGAGCGGCTGGAGGGTTATGGGTTTTCTATCCTCGATATACAGAACACCCTGCGCCAGGAAAACATCACCCAGCCGGTGGGAAGCGTAAAGTCGGGATTCACGGATTATCTGGTGAGATTGCCGGGTGAGTTCGAAAGCCCTGATGATATCAATCTAGTCATATTGGGTAAACGCGAAGGCAAAAACGTGTATCTGAAAGACGTTGCCCGGGTAGAAGATAGCTTTAAGGAACAGGAGATGTACGTTCGCTTCAACCGCGAACCGGCGCTGATGATGATGGTGCAGAAGCAGACCGGCACCAATACCGTGGAAGTGGCTGAGAGCGTGAAAAAAAAGCTGAAAGAAATCGAAAAGATCCTTCCCAGCGACGTAAGAGCGCATATCGTGTTTGATACCTCGCAGGATATCGTTGACGCGCTTAATTCTCTTAAGTCCTCGGTATGGCTGGGAGTGCTGCTGGTCTTGTTCGTAGTATGGTTTTTCCTGCGCCGGATTTCAGGAAGCCTGATCATTGCTCTTACCATTCCTTTTTCTCTTCTTATAGCCTTTATTTATCTTTTTTTAACCGGCAGGACTATAAACACCATAAGTTTATCGTCGCTGGCTATCGCTTCGGGCATGGTAGTAGATAACGCCATTGTCATCGTGGATAACGTGTACCGGCACATGGAACGGGGCCAGCGGATCCAGGAGGCCTCGATATTTGGGGCGTCGGAAGTTTTTTTAGCTGTCGGAGCCTCGACGCTTACCACGATAGTGGTATTTTTGCCCATGCTGTTTATAACCGGCGTGGTCGGCATCATGTTCGGGGAACTGGCCATTATCGTGACCGTAACGCTTGTCGCCTCGCTGTTTACCGCTGGCACGTTTACGGTTATGCTGTGTTCGCGCTGGCTTCGGGTTTCTTCTGGCCCAGGTAAAGAAAAAAAATGGATACAAAATTTTTATGATATTTCAGAGCGGTGGTTTAAATCCTGGGAAGATTTTTACGCCCGGGCTCTGGCTTTTTGTCTACATCACAAAAAATTCGTCATTTTAGGTTTTTCTTTCGCCTTCATAGCCAGCTTTTTGCTGCTGCCTTTTGTCGGCAATGAATTTATTCCCGAAGAAGATACGGGAGACGTGCGCATCACGGTTAATCTTGCTCTCGGTACACGCGTCGAAGAAACAGATAAGCTGGCAGCCAGGATCGAAGATATTTTTGAAGAAAACGTGCCCGAGGCCAGGCTTATTTTTGTCAGAAGCGGCACACCACCGGGCCAGGGAAGAGTGGCCGGAGGCGCTTCCGGCAGCCATGTTATCGTCAGCGGGGTAAAGCTTGTTCCCAAGGCGCAACGACAGCGGTCTGTTTTTGAAATCGGCGCCCAGGTACGAAAGGAGATCCAAAAGATACCGGGAGTGATGAAAACTGATGTCATGGCGGGCAATCCCATAGGCAGGATGATCACCGGTTTGGGCGGCAAAGCCATACAGATTGAGGTAATCGGCCATTCCTTCGAAGATACTGACGCGGTGGCAAACAGGATAAAAGAGATTATGGAGCGTACCCCGGGCGCTGTTGATGCGAGTATCTCGCGGGAAATCAATCGGCCTGAATTGAAGATAGTCGTTGACAGGGAAAAGGCCGCGACTTTGAACATAAACATGAATACTATCGCTTCCAGCGCCAAGGCCTATATTGAAGGAACGGCAGCCACCAAATACCGCGAAAAAGGCGAGACCTATGATATCTACGTTAGGCTGGAGGAGCCGTACCGTTCCAATATAGAAGACGTTGAGAGACTTTCTATTGTTTCGCCGCTCACCGGCCAAAAGGTGAAGCTGGGCAATATCGCCAAGGTGTACGAGGTTACCGGGCCGGTGGAGATAGAACGGCTTAACCGCGAACGCCTGGTAATGGCTGAATGCAATGTGTATAAGCGTTCCGCCGGCAGGGTCCTGGAAGACATAATGAAGGAATTACGCAAAGTTACCCTGCCCCAGGATGTCATTATAGGCATCGGCGGTGAGGCAGAAGAGCAGGGCAAGGCATTTAAGGATATGTTTCTGTTGCTGGTTTTAGGAATCATCCTCGTATACATGGTCATGGCCGCGCAGTTTGAATCGCTGCTCGACCCGTTTATTGTCATGTTTTCTGTACCGTTTACTTTCACCGGGGTATTTTTGGGGTTTGTGCTGACCGGCACTACCTTAAGCGTCATAACCTATTTAGGGATAATAATGCTGATGGGTATAGTAGTGAATAATGCCATCGTGTTGATAAGCTATATCAATATTCTTCGCGCCCGCGGCTATTCAATGCTTGAGGCAGTGACCCAGGGCGGAAAAGATAGGTTGCGGCCGGTGTTAATGACCACGATTACCACGCTTGCCGGGTTGCTGCCTCTGGCCTTATCAAGAGGCGAAGGGTCAGAGATATGGCAGCCGCTGGGCATTGCCATGATCGGCGGTCTTTCGGTATCAACGTTGATCACGCTTTTATTTGTCCCTACGCTCTACGCGTTGGTTGAGGCAAAGGTGAAGAAGAGCCTGAAAAAAGGATAAACAGCAG
>CAYNSZ010000111.1:0-5115 GCA_964400075.1 uncultured Planctomycetia bacterium | reverse complement strand
TCGGTGGATCCTCCGAAGCTCGAGAGAGCGTAGGAGGACTTCGGCGGATTTCGCCTCACGGTGTTACTGCAGAAGGCGTACCACACGTATGCGCGTGGGGCTCCATTTTCCAGAAATAATTTATTGCCAAAGCCCGGTTTCTCTTTATAATAAAGTGCTATGGAGACTTTCTGGAGAGGTGTCTATGCAAATAAAGCCCTGTGGGCGATAGCGCTGAGCGCTTTTCTGGCCCAGGGGCTTAAGATTCTCACCGGTGCGGTAAGGCATAAGAAGTTCGACTTCTATTGGCTTTTAGGCACCGGCGGCATGCCTTCGTCTCACAGCGCGGCAGTCGTCTCTTTAACTATCTGCGTGGCAAAAGAACTTGGGTCAGCGTCACCGCTGTTTGCTCTCAGCGTGCTGTTCGCTCTTATAACCATGTTTGACGCCCAGACCTGGCGGCGTTCCATTGGATTCCAGGCAAAGGTTCTTAACTCCATTATGGGCGATTTGCAGGAAGGAAAGAAAATAGAGGATGACCGCCTGCGGGAGTTAGTTGGCCACACGCCTATCGAAGTCTTGGTAGGGGCTTTGGTCGGGGTTTTGGTCACGTTTATTGTGTACAGCCTCTTTGGCTAGTTTCTTTACCAGAATTCTGCGGGCTTTGCGTGCAGCATCGGGTGAGATAAGGACACGGTCAAGAGGCAAAGAGAGCCAAACCAATACGGGGGTATATGAAAAAAATATTCATTATTGTGGGAGCGCTTGTAGTTGTTGCCGGGGCGGTCATAACGGTCATGAACATTCCGAAAGGAAAAAAAGAAGTAGCCGTGATAAACCAGGACCCTGCCGCTTTGTTGGAAGCAGAGCAGGCAATGGCCCAGCACGATATTGCCCAGGCAAAGCAGCTGTATCAGCAGGCGATGCTTGAGGCGCAGGATCCCGCACAGCTGAAGAAAATTCAGGAGAGAATCGGGCAGCTTAATATGGTCAGCTTATTCTCTCCCATTCCGGATGAATGCAGCATTATCTATGTCGTGAAACCAAATGACGCCCTGTACAAGATAGCTAAGCAGCACAATACCACCGTTGGCCTGATAAAGCGCTCCAACGGCCTCACCTCCGATATCATCATGCCCGGGCAGAAACTGAAAGTCACCACCTGCACGTTTTCCATCGTTGTTGATAAATCACAGAATACGCTCGCGCTGGTGCGTAACGGCGAATCCCTTAAGTCTTATATCGTCTCAACCGGGAAAGACTCAAGCACGCCAGCCGGAACTTTTCGTATCATCAACAAACTTGAGAATCCTACCTGGCATAGGGCCGGCGCCGTTATTCCTCCTGACAGCCCCGACAATATCCTCGGTTCCCGCTGGATGGGTTTTGACCTGGCCGGCTATGGTATTCATGGCACCACCGAGCCCCAGAACTTAGGTATGCAGGTTACCCTGGGGTGCGTGCGCATGAACAACGAGGAAGTCGAAGAACTTTACGATATTGTTCCCGTGGGAACTGAAGTAACCATAGTCGAATAAATCAGATGACCGATGTCAGAGGTCAGAGAAGGGATACGAGATTCGAGATACGGGATGCGAGATGGCAGAAGAGACAAAATCACGAGCGGGATTTATCTCTTTCCGAAACTCGCATCGAGTATCTAACATCTCGTATCTGATCTCTGTCGTCTGGCTCCTGATTTCTGACGTCTGTCTTCTGACAACTCTTTATCCATTACTATGCAGGCGTGGGATTTTGAAAAACCAATCGTGGAATTGGGAAAAAAGATCCAGGAGTTGAAAGATTTTTCAACCTCCAAGGGGGTTGATCTTTCCCCGGAGATAGCTAAACTCCATGAAAAACTCACCAAGCTCAAGAAAGAGGTATACCTGCGGCTTTCTCCGTGGCAGAAGGTGCAGATTGCCCGCCATCCCAGCCGTCCTACCAGCCGTGATTACATCAGCATGATGCTTCAGGATTTCATATCGCTCTGCGGAGACCGCCTCTACGGTGAGGATAAGGCCATCATCGGCGGTTTCGGAATGCTTGCGGGAAGAAAGATTGCCTGCATCGGCCACCAGAAAGGAAAAGATACCAAGGAAAATATCGAAAGGAATTTTGGCTGCGCCCACCCCGAAGGCTACCGCAAGGCAATGCGCATCATGCGGCTGGCTGAACGCTTCTCTATGCCGGTTGTCTGCCTGGTCGATACTCCCGGCGCCTATCCCGGCGTTGGGGCGGAAGAACGGGGCCAAGCCCAGGCCATTGCCGAGAATATCCGTGATATGTTTTCTTTGAAAACCCCGATTGTCGTAGCGGTGATCGGCGAAGGCGGTTCCGGCGGCGCTCTTGGCATCGGCGTCGGCGACCGGGTCCTGATATTGGAATATGCCTACTATTCGGTCATATCACCGGAAGGCTGCGCCGCCATATTATGGAAAGACGCTTCAGAACGGGAAGCGGCTGCCAAAGTCCTTAAGCTTACCGCGCCAGAGCTGCGTAGCCTCGGCCTGGTTGAAGAGATTATCCCTGAAGCTGAGGGCGGCGCTCACTGGGGAGCGGAAGAGACCGCAGCTCGTTTGCAATCAGCGCTTATCAAGCACATCGATGAGCTCAGCCGCCTGTCAAAGAAGGAATTGCTGGAGCGCCGCTATAAACGCTACCGTGGTATAGGCGTATTTATCGAAAACCATTAACCCCCACGTCCCGCGGCCTAAGCTCATATATACTCCTTTTTTACCTGGCACCATGAAAGTCCAAAACCTCATTATCCTGGGCACGCTCAAAGAGCGGCCTCGCCACGGCTATGAGATAAAAAAAGTCATCCAGAGAGAACTGGGGATCTTTACCGCGCTTGAGAACAAGTCGATTTATTACCCTCTGAAAGTCATGGAGCGCCAGGGCCTGATCAAACGGACCACCGCCGAAGCTAAAGGCAGGCTCACCCGTTACGTGTACGCAATTACCGACCGCGGCGATAAAGAATTCATGCGTTTGGCAATGGATGCTTTGCTTTCCGAGAAGCGGCCCTTTATCGAAATAGATATCCCGCTGTATTTTTTACCGTATCTTGAGAACAAAGAGATCCTTGCCCGGCTTAGGCTGCGCAAGCGTTTTTTGGAAAAAGTGAAAGGCTGGCTTGCCGATAAGCTCGAAGCCCCGGAACAATTCCCTCCCCACCACATACTCCTGTTGCGGCATCATTTGAACCTCCTCAATGCCGAAGAAAGCTTTGTGGACGAAATAATCAGGATTATCAAAGAACAGTCGCGTTGATTTATATGGCCGGTTTGAGGCAGCGACAGCTCAATATATAACTATAAGTATTGCAATTGGTTATAGCTTAATACTGCTGCGTAGAGGACTAAGAGTTTTGTCAATGGAGTGTTGAGAGGTCGGTCTGGCTGAAACAGTCGTTTTCCGCTTAATCAATACATAATTTACGCCATGTTTACTGTCGCGCCGCAATATCTAGATATTGTGAAATCGCGAAAAATCATTACCAGCAAAGAATGATTTAGCCTGAGCCGAATTGATATGAACCGTTAAAAATGGTACTATTGAAGTGGAGGGCCGGGCATGCTTGCCGGTTGCGGTTTATGATAAAATCCGCCAAAAAATGCGTTACCCTGGTTGAGTTGATCATTGTGATGGTCATCATCATGATAGCGGTGCTGGGATTATTCGGCGTTTTTACCGCTTCGCTTTCCCTGGTGGTCCAGGCCAGAGAAAAGACCATTGCTACTGATGATTTAGAGGATGTGCTGGAATACATACGGACCTTACCCTTTGTCCACATCACCAGGCCTGCCAACGGCGGCTTTAGCGATGCGGGGACGGTTAACCCGGCAATTATCGGCGGATTTCTCCTCGAGGAGGAGCAAATTACCATTCGTTATCCGCAAGGGGTGGATGCCGACCCTCTGGTCATTACCGCTGAAGTCACCTGGCGAGGCCGTTATGGCAGGGCCAGTTCCCAGATATTCCGGACCATGCGGACCTCGGGATTATAGAAAAGGATTGAACCGTGAGAAACCATAAAGCTTACACGCTGGTTGAGGCTATGATTGTTGCCGGGGTTTCGCTCATTCTGCTGGGCATTGTCAGCATTGCCCTGGTTCAGATGAAAGCCATTTTCTATGCGACGGACACAACCGCTGATTTACAGGCAAGCGCCCGGCATGCTCTGAAGCGTTTAGGCTATGACTTGCGAAGGGCTGATGCCCGCGATCCCCTTAATCCCCAGGGCCACCAGGTGCAAATCTTTCAAAATTCTCCCGAAGCCGGGACTGACAGCATTACCTATCATCTTCCCCGGGACACCAGTCCCCAGGACGGCGAACCGGATGTGGATGCCAACGGAAATCTTATCTGGGACGCGACGGCTATCAGCGTCAGCGTTGATACCGATACCCGGCAGCTGATGCGCAATGAAGCAGGAGCAGTGACCATACTTGCCAATAATGTTGAACGCCTCAACTGCCTTGACCACACCATAGATGCAGGCCTTAGCCTGGATACGGTAAAACTCGTGCTGGAGTTAAATAAAATTACTGCCGCGGGCAGAGCAGTAAGCATTGAGTCGACAGTATTGTTAGATCTGAGGAATTAATCTGGCGCCGGAACAGAAGCGTATCGGTAAGGAAAGAGCGGTCGTAACAGATTAAAGAGCGGGGCGTTAGCAGCGCAACACGGATATGAACAGGAAAGCAGTCGTAACTATTCTTACCTATGTCATGGTGGTGGTGCTGGTGATTATTTCCAGCGCCGCTATACAAAAAGCCCTGGCAAGTATGCGGCTGGCCCGCATCGACGCGCTCTACAGCGAAGCTTTGTATCTTGCCGAAGGCGGCATTGCCCAGGCAGCGTACCTGCTCGCTGACAGCGTGGCTAATTATGTTGCTGAGCCGGTAACCGGAGCCGAGTACTTTAACGTTACTGAGGTCAATTTTCTTAACGCAAATTTTACCGTCCACTATGTCTGTGTGCCAGTAGAAAATAACCGCGCAGTTGTCGGCTTGGGCGGCATAACCACCTATGAGCGCAATTACCGCATCAGCGCGACTGCCACGCATCCTGACTATGACGTTACCCTTACCCTGCATCAGTTGGTAACCCGACGGCTGACGCCCGCGT
>CAYNSZ010000110.1:0-5119 GCA_964400075.1 uncultured Planctomycetia bacterium | reverse complement strand
AGCGTTCCCGTTCGGTAAGCAGGGAGTGACCCGCTGCCTTTGCCGATTTCTTTTTGCCGGAGACATAATCTTCGATGAGAAAGGATGAGATTTTCGAGCTAAGAAAATAGCGGCCGGCAGAGACTTCCCGCACCGCATGCACAATCTCATCGGCTGCCGACTCCTTTAAGACATAACCCCGGACACCGTAATCAAGCGCTTTTTCGATAAAGGCGCGGTTTTCATGCATGCTTAAAATTAAAATCTTTATGGCTTTGTTATGCTTGATGATATGGCGGCTTGCATCGAGGCCGTTTAACAGCGGG
Organism: uncultured Planctomycetia bacterium; assembly: GCA_964400075.1. Classification (GTDB taxonomy): domain Bacteria; phylum Omnitrophota; class Gorgyraeia; order Duberdicusellales; family 4484-171; genus JAFGHG01. Next base: position 4,814 of record CAYNSZ010000110.1, on the reverse strand, counting down.
AGGCTTATGTCCATGATCACCACATCCGGAGGTTTAGCTTTTGCCAGCTCAATGGCCTCTTTACCGTTGGCGGCTTCGGCAACAATGCGTATGTCCGCCGCGTGGGAAATCACGGCTTTGATGCCCTGACGCACAATGGGGTGGTCATCGACTAGCATTACTTCTATAGCCATGTTACTTCTTAAGGGGTAGCTGAATCTGGATTTTAGTGCCCTCACCAGGCAAGGAATGAATGGAAAATGTTCCGTTTAAGAGGTCAACCCGTTCCCGAACGCCCCGCAAGCCCATGCGTGAAATATCAACGCTTGCCTCAAATTTTTCCACGTCAAAGCCTTTGCCGTTGTCTTCGATGACCAACTGTACGGTATCGTTAAAAAACATAAACTCCACTTTCACCCTGTCTGCCTGGGCATGCTTGAGGACATTGTAAATGGTTTCCTGGACGATGCGGTATAAAGAAATCTCGATGTTCTCGTCGAGTTTGGCGTCCTTTAAATTTTCCTTAAACTCGATGCGGATGCTGTTGCTTGAGGTACACTGGGAAAAGTATTCACGCAAGACCGCTGAGAGCCCCAAAATATCCAAAGCCGGAGGCCTGAGCTTAAAAGCCATAAACTTCATCTTTTCGGTAATCTCCTGGACCAGCTTGCGGTTCTCCCTGATGATATCCAGTGCTTCTTGAATCTTTCCTTCTTCAAGCCTGCGCTGGAGTATATTGAAAACTGCGCCCAGGGCGGTAACCACCTGCCCGGTTTCATCGTGCAGGTCGCGTGAAATTCTCTTTTTTTCCTCTTCCTGAAGCGCTAAAGTCTTGCGGTAAAATTCTCGAGCGGATTCTTCGGGCAAGGGAGCGTGTGGCTTCCGCAGTCTTTTTTGTAATCTACCTTTCCGAGTCTTTTCCATACGCAGAAACCAGCAACCTCAAAGCCTAAAGCTCTAACGGGCCAGGAGCAAATCGTAGAGATCGTTAATGATCTTGCGGCAAATAATCGTTTTGTTATAGCAGGCTCGCTTGAGGCTTTGGTCTTCCTCTGAGGAACTAATAGCCTTATAGGCGTTAAGCATGGTCTCCTCTTGCAGGATGAGACCTTTGTGGATAAGGTTGGCGCTCCAAAGGCCACGGGCTTTATTAGCCCACCAGAACTGGCAACTCAAGAGCGCTTTATCCAACAGACTGCGGGCGATGGGCCGGAAATATTCGCTTTCCTTTGTAACCTTCTTGATCCGCTCGGCCATCCTCACCAGTTCCCAGCACAGCTTCAAATGCTGCCACTGCAGTTCATGGATACGGTTACCGGTATCGAACCAGAGGGGATAATAATTTTTGCGCGCCAAATCATCCTTGGTCGTACTCCATGAAGAAGGCTTCGGCGGTTTTGAAGGTTTCAGGGGAAAAACGCTGAGCAGTTCGCTGAGGGTTACTGGCTTGATCCGCGGTACCTGTCTGCTTCCAGAGGAAGGACTTTTACGCGTACCGCTCATGTTTGTATCCGGCCTTGGCGCCGGCTGGACCGCACTGATAGTTTCGTATACCTTAGCCAGAAAATTCTTATCCCAATCAGGAATATGGTGGCCAAAAGTTTCCGCGTCCATGGCAGTAATAACATAGATATCGTCTCTGGTATCTGCCAGGCTCGCCAGATGTTGTATAAAACCATTGCTGTCAAATTCCCCGAAGCTTATTTTATTACTGATGATATCGTCCCGAAAAAATACTTTTAACGCTCCCGTGGGCTGCTTCACCTCAGAAATAAAATCCAAAGGCCAGACGTCAGGGTGGGCGATGCCGCTCAACAGTACCCACTCATACCCCAGCGATCTTATGAGTGTGCCGACCCAGCCGCGGTAACACATCTCAGGCGGGAAAAATCCCTTCGGTTTATACGCCGGCCCAAAAAACTCTTGGTTGGTCCTACGGTTCAGGAGAATCTGGCGTTCCGCCTCCCGAGATGGGATGAGGGGTAAAATAGGATGGTACTGCGCGGTTTCAACGAACTCAATTTGGCCGTTTTGGCCGAGTTGCCGCAAGTCTGCGACAATATCCTGACAGTTATGTTCGCTGAAAAGCTCGGTAAGGCTGCCGCAGACATTTACGGTTGCTTTCGCGCCGGGATGCTCCTTAAAAAGCTTCACGAGCGGCCGATAGGATTCATTGCTGATCTTCTCCAGAACCTTATGGAACTGGAATATGGGTTGATAGAAATGGAGAAACAACGCCCAGTAGATCATGGTTTTTAATAAGCCTTATCAGCCCAAGAGGAGCTGAGCCCGGCTTTTATCCGCCTACGCAGAATATCGCTCTGTAAGCCCGTAGCTACCCTCCGAAGCTTAAACCTCCAGCTGGGGCGAAAAAGGATGAGTGCGTTATTTCTGCTTCGGCGGATTCCGCTTTGCCGAAGCAATATAAGATATCACGGCTGTAAGGCCGTAGAGCTTCATTTTACGGAAAAATTAAAAGAGCGCAAGCTCTTTTCTACGGATCCTCGCCGTCAAGCGCTTGCCCGGCCGTAGACTTCAGTCATCTCCCGCAGCCGCTCCGCCACTTCAGAGGTCAAATCATCCTGCTTAAACCGCCACTGCCAGTTGCCGGTGGTAGTCGAAGGTGTATTCATGCGGCAGGAGCCGTCAAGGCCAAGAACATCCTGTAGCGGGATTATCGCCGTGCGAGCGACCGAAATCATGGCAAGGCGAATAAGCTCCCCGTGGACTTCTTCCTCCGACAGGCCGCGGCCCAAGTACCGAAAAAATCTGGCTTTATCCCGCTCGCTGGCTTCGCTCATAAACCAGCCGCGCGCGGTATTATTGTCATGCGTACCGGTATAAATGACGCAGTTTTCCTTAAGCGCATGGGGAAGATAGGGATGCATGGGATTGTCCTCGCCGAAGGCAAACAAAAGCACTTTCATTCCGGGAAAACCCAACTCAAGCAAGGCCTGGCGAACGTCATCGGTGATAATTCCCAAATCCTCAGCGATGACCGGTAGTGCGGGGAAACGCTCAAACAGTGCATTGAAAAATTGCTTATGGGGTACCTTAATCCACTGGCCGTTCAGGGCCGTGGTTTCGGCTGCCGGGATTTCCCAATAGCTGATAAGCCCCCGGAAGTGGTCGATACGCACAATATCAAAGCAGACGAGGTTATGCCGGATACGCTCAATCCACCAGCTAAAGCCCTCTTCTTTCATGAGCTTCCAGTTATAAACGGGATTCCCCCATAATTGGCCGGTTGAACTGAAATAATCCGGCGGGACTCCCGCGACATGCGTGGGGAGGCGGTGCTTATCCAGTTTAAATATATCCGTATGCCTCCAGACTTCAGCGCTGTCCAGATTGACATAAATGGGTATATCGCCGATGAGCTGAATACCGCGCTGGTTGCAGTAGCTTTTGAGGTTAAACCACTGCCTGAAAAAAATGAATTGAAAGAATTTTCCCATTTCTATCTCGACCGCTGTGCGCCGGCTGACCTCAAGCGTAGCTCTGGGCTTGCGTTCCCGCAAGGCCGGCTCCCATTCGTTCCAGGGCAGGCCCTGGTGCTCTTTGCGGATAACCGAAAAAAGGGCGAAGTCATCCAGCCAGGATGCGTTGGCAAAACAAAAATCATCAAACTCTTTTTTAAACAGGGCAGTGACTTTAAAGTGTTCGAAGGCCCGGTGCAGGAGTTTCTCTTTATAGTGGATCACCGCCGAATAATCACAGCGCGATTCAGGAAATTCCGGTTTTGCATACGTATCAGCGTCAGTCAATAATCCTTCCTGAACCAGCGCGTCAGGACTGATAAGAAAGATGTTTCCGGCAAAGGCCGAAATACTGCTGTAGGGAGAATTACCGCAAATCTCAATAGTAGGGTTCAACGGCAATAGTTGCCAGTAGGCTTGCCTGGTACCTGCCAGAAAATCGGCAAAGGCATAAGCTCCGGGACCGAAATCACCGATCCCGTAGACGGAAGGCAAAGAAGTAATGTGCAGGAGTATCCCGCTTCCTCTCTTTTGAAGCATAGCCTATAGTCACCTCGAAATGAATCTCTCCGGCCATCCCGTTTACGGGATGGCCCGTAAACGGGATCCCGATAACCCGGATAAACATAAAGAAAAATCAGGAAAGCCCGGAGTTTCTTTATAACCCCGCCTCCGCTATATACAGTAAAAATTCCGACTAGGAATTTTTACTGACTACGGCGGGGTCAGTTGACCCGCCTCCGCTGTATATGCAGGAAATTATCCTGCTCGCAAAGCGAGCGTGATAATTTCCTGCTATCCGGCGGCCAATAGGTTCGCAAGCGGTAATTGAGGTTTTATTATAACATAAATCTCCCCTACCGCAAATCTACGCTTGCAGCTCAAAAAGCATACTCTTTAGCATTGACTTATGACCGCGCTCATCTACAATGGAAGCCCGATGGCCTTGATAACCGCTTTTGACCCCTGGAAAAGTTCACTCTGCAGCTGCCGGAAAAAATTCAGCCTCTCTCCGTACGCCGGCTGCAACCACGGCTGCCGCTATTGCTACGCGTCAACCTATATCCGTAGTTTCAATAAACCAAGGCCAAAAAATGACTTTATAAAAACACTCAAAAGGGAAATTAAAAAAATCCCCGCAGGCAGCGCTATCACTATAGCCAATTCCTCCGACCCCTATTGCGCTTTGGAATTAAAACATGAACTTACCCGCATGGCGATATCGGTGCTTTCGGGCCACGGCATACGGCTTTTCCTCGTTACCAAATCTGCACTCATCCTGCGGGATTTGGACGTACTCAAAGACGCCCCGCAGGTTGTGGTATGTATTTCAATCACTACTCTGGATGAGCGGCT
>CAYNSZ010000109.1:3619-5149 GCA_964400075.1 uncultured Planctomycetia bacterium | reverse complement strand
CCTTAAACAAGATGACATAAAAATGAGCGGCGCGGCTATCGAATGTCGCATTAATGCGGAAGATCCAGAACGGGGATTCCTGCCCTGTCCGGGGGAAATCAATTTCTGTTACCTGCCCGGCGGAAAAGATGTGCGTATTGACACGCATATTTATTCCGGTTATCATATTCCACCCTACTACGATTCGCTTATCGCCAAAATTATAACCAAAGCGCCCAGTCGGCCGGAAGCGCTCAAAAAAATGGACCGGGCCCTGGGTGAGTTCTTACTCGAGCCGATAAAAACTACAGCCGGCTTCTGCCGCGACGTGATCAACGATCCTGACTTCAAACGCGGCAAATATACAACGCGTTTTCTCGACAAATTTCTGCCGGTGGAAGGAGAATAGATAAACAAAGGGAGGGTACGATGGGAATATCTGTCATCCTGTACGTAATCTTATCGTTTCTCGTCAGCTTTACGCTTATCGGACTCTCGATAAAAGCCTTCGACATAACTATCATGTGTAATTATTTGCTCGGGTTAATCGAAACAGGCTTTTCTTTCCCTTCACCCCGACTGACCATGTTCTGCATCGGATTGCTTATCTTGCTTTTCTGTCTGCGCTATATGGAAGCTGGTTTACGCCAGACGAGACGGGATAAATCGATCCCCTTTGAATCAGACCAGGGTTCGGTAAAGATAACCTTGTTGGCGATAGAAGATATGCTCAAAAAAATGCTTGAAGAACGGCCCGAAGTCTCACACGTCAAACCAAGGGTCCGAGTGAAGAAAAAGTGTCTGGAAATCAATATCAAGGGTGTTTTGACCGCTGAGGTAAATTTGGTTGATTTTATTCAGGATATCCAGAAAAAGATAAAAGAAAAAATGGATAAGTTTTTAGGTGAAGATAAAACAGTAAAAGTAAATCTGGAAATACGTAAAGTAGCGATTGGAAATAAAGGGAATGTACAACCCGAGCCCGAACCTGAGATTCCTTTCCGAAATTACGAATGAGGTTGCCGGTGTTGCATACTGAAACCGGAACCATAGAAGAAAATTGGCTTCAAATAAAGGAGGATCATCGGCATGGATATCGGAATCCTAACTGGTGGCGGCGATTGTCCAGGCCTTAACTCGGTTATTCGCGCCGTAGCCCGCAAGGCCTGTAACGAAGGCGATACTGTTCTTGGTATACGCTACGGCTGGAAGGGTCTTCTGGATAAAGATACGATACCACTGAATCTGCAGTCAGTATCGGGAATTTTGCATCGAGGTGGAACCATTTTGGGAACGTCGCGCACCAATCCCTACAAACGAGAGGGTCAGGCAGAATTGGTCAAAAGAAACTTTAAAGAGCTAAAGCTGAATGCGTTAGTCGCCGTGGGCGGGGAAGATACCCTGGGCGTTGCGACTAAATTATACAAGGAAGGTTTGCCGATCGTGGGTGTCCCCAAAACCATTGATAATGACCTGAGCGCAACCGATTTCACCTTTGGTTTTGACACCGCGGTCAATATCGTCATGGAATGCATTGACCGGCTCCATACG
>CAYNSZ010000109.1:0-3609 GCA_964400075.1 uncultured Planctomycetia bacterium | reverse complement strand
AGCAGAATCACATGACAGGGTTATGGTCTGTGAAGTTATGGGCCGCCATGCGGGTTGGATCGCTACCTATGCCGGTATTGCCGGAGGAGCGGATTACATCCTTATCCCTGAAATCCCCATTGACATTGATGAAGTTTGCACCTCCCTGAAAACCCGGCATCAACGCGGCAAAAACTTCAGTATCGTGGTGGTGGCTGAAGGGGCTTTTTTCAAAAGTGAAAATGTTTGCTTACAGGAACAGAAATTGGACGAATTCGGACACGTCCGCCTGGGCGGTATCGGCCATACTCTGGGACAATTAATCGAGCAAAAGACTGGCTTCGAAACTCGGGTTACGGTATTAGGCCATATCCAGCGCGGAGGCAACCCTTCTGCGTTCGACCGCATGCTCGGCACGCGCTTCGGCATAAAAGCCTATGACCTGGTAAAAACAGGCAGGTTTGGAACAATGGTAAGCCTGAAAGGTAATCAAATCGTAGCGGTTGCCCTGGAAGAAGCGACAAAAGAACTTAAAACCCTGGACCTTGAATTGTATGAAATAGCAAAAATTTTCTTCAGCTAGGAACGCTGTGGTTCTCCCAAACTGATGAAAAAATGTATCTAAAAAAAACACAGAAGCAACCCCCGCATACGGAAAAGGACCGGCAAAACCCCAACGATCTTGCCGGAAGTGAGACTGCCGTAAATTTAATAATTGAAAACACGATTGCTACGCACGGCCAAGCCCTCAAGATTCTGGCGCGGTTAGCGCCCGTTATAAAAAAAATTGCAGCCTTGTGTATCGCGGCGCTCAGCAACGGAGGCAAGATCATCTTTATGGGCAATGGCGGCAGCGCAGCCGACGCACAGCATCTGGCAGCAGAGCTCGTCGGTAGATTTAAGCGTGACCGGCAAGCCCTTGGGGCCATTGCTCTCTCGGTTAATAGCTCCACGCTGACCGCGATCGGCAACGACTACGGTTTTGAAAGTATTTTCTCCCGTCAATTAGAAGCACTCGCGAACCCCAGAGACCTGGTCGTGGGAATTTCGACTTCCGGAAAATCTATAAACGTCATTAACGCAGTAAAAAAGGCAAAAGAACTCGGTCTTCTAACCGTGGGGTTGCTTGGCGCCGATGGAGGAAAACTCAAATCCCTGGTAGACACCAGCCTCATTATTCCCTTGCCTGAGACCGCGAGAGTGCAAGAAATGCATATTCTGGCCGGTCATATTATCTGCGAAATCGTCGAATCTGAATTCTCCGGGGAATAACGCCAGGCAATACCGGTAAACCTCGCATACACATTTCCTGAAAAATCAAGTGATGGGTAAACTCGTCAAGCTCTCAACGTTAACAAAAATAATCGGAAAACTGCGCAAGCACAGGAAACGTATAGTCTTTACCAATGGTTGTTTTGACCTTCTGCACCCGGGGCATTTGAAAATACTGCGTGAAGCCAAAGCCAAGGGCGATGTGCTGGTGGTTGGCCTCAATTCTGACCGGTCAGTTAAGAAAATAAAAGGCCGGTCGCGGCCGATACTAAACCAGACAGCACGGGCTGAATTACTAGCGTCCCTGGAAATAGTTGATTATGTGCTCCTTTTTTCTGAAGAAACTCCCCTGAAGGTCATCGGGCGCATCCGGCCTGACGTGCTCGTAAAAGGCATGGATTGGAAATCCCAGGCGATTATCGGCAGCGATATTGTCGGGCAAATATGCAGAATCCGGTTACGCTCTGGCTATTCAACAACCAGCATCATCAAAAAAATCCAGGGGATGAAAGCCCGCGTCACCTAGGCTACTCAATCCAGCAAGCCCATTTCTAATCCACAACCACCTATACAGCAGAGCGTTATGAAGCCTGAACAAGGAATTCTGCGAATAATTGACGCTAATATTAACCGCGCGAAAGAAGGCTTGAGGGTTGCGGAGGATATTGCCCGATTCATCCTGGAAAATAAACGCCTCCAAAAAAAGATTCGTACTATCCGCCATTCATTCGATAAAATAGGTATGGTAAAAAACATACGTGCAGGAATTACCCTGCGCGATGCACAAACCGACTATCAGCGACAAGCCAGCGTATGTGAACTTGGGCGCAGCGATATTAATTCTATCCTCTATGCCAATTTACAACGCGCGAAGGAATCATCCCGGGTTCTTGAAGAATTTTTCAAACTTATCGCCCCGCGCCAAGCGCCAATGGTAAAAAAATTACGATATTCTCTTTATACACTCGAAAAAGAAATGACAGTTTTAAAAATCCGGAGTTCGTAAGCTGATGTTTGCAAAAAATTTCTTGAATCACCTTGCCCGGAAAGAAAATATTCCAGTTACATTTTTGCAAAAACAATTTGCGGCCGGCAGGCTGGTTATCCCTAACAATAAACGGCGCAGCATACAAAACCCTTGCGCTATCGGCGAAGGTACGCGGATCAAAATCAATACCAATATCGGCCTATCAACCGGAACCGGAAGCGTGCGTACGGAGCTTGAAAAACTCACCGCGGCCGTTGAGCTTGGCGCCGATACGGTTATGGATTTAAGCGTCAGCGATAATCTCGCCGCTTTCAGGCATTCTGCCCTCGCCGCATCCAGCGTTCCGCTGGGCACCGTTCCGATTTACGAAGCTGCTCTTGCCGCTTTTAAACGTACCGGCTCATTTGAAAAAATGAGCTTCGAGGATATCTGGGATGTGCTCAAAACGCAAGCTGAAGACGGAGTCGATTTTTTTACTATCCATGCAGGTATTTTAAAAAAATTTGTCCATTCCCTGCATCGAAAAAAACGTACCGGCGGAATCGTCAGCCGCGGCGGCGCGCTGATGGCGCGCTGGATGCTCCGCAATAAAAAGGAAAATATTCTTTTTGACCGCTTTGACGATATCCTGTCTCTTGCAAAAACCTACAATATTACCTTAAGCCTTGGAGATGCCCTCAGGCCAGGCGCAATCGCTGATTCAACCGATCGTCTGCAATTAGCTGAGTTGCGCATCCTCGGAGAGCTTATCCGCCGTTGCCGTAAAAAGGGCGTACAAGCTATGGTTGAGGGTCCGGGACATATACGAATTGACGAAATCCCCATGAATGTCCGGCTAGAAAAAAAGCTTTGTCATAACGCTCCGTTTTACGTGCTTGGCCCTCTACCGACTGATATTGCGGCTGGGTATGACCATATTAGTTCCGCGATTGGAGGAGCGCTCGCCGGCCTGCACGGAGCTGATTTTCTCTGTGTGGTAACTCCGGCTGAACATCTGCGCCATCCAAACCTGCAAGACATCAGGGACGGAACTATCGCTTCTAAAATCGCCGCGCACTGTGTAAACCTTTTGCACTTCAAGGACGAATGGGCAAGGGACCGCGCGCTATCGCTGCTACGCGCGAGACGTAAGTGGGAAGCAATGTTCCCATTTACTATCAATCAAAAGAAAGCAAGGCATTACCGCAGGAATCTAAAATCATCCGATGATCTCTGTTCAATGTGCGGTGATTTTTGTTCGTTGAAAATAGCCGAAAGTTGTGATTTAATTAAATGAGACTTACGCTTTTGCAAGCCGCAGGCGAAGCAAAAGCGTCTAGTCGAATTTATCCTAGTGTGTAACTTGTAGGACTAAGGAATAACCCTGGATA
>CAYNSZ010000108.1:4924-5175 GCA_964400075.1 uncultured Planctomycetia bacterium | reverse complement strand
ATTGGCTGGCTGGGGAAGCAGCGCGGCTAATTCCTTTGCCCGCTGCCTGCGTAAAGCATCGAAGCCTACCACAAAATCAGCAACTGCCATGCGGATATCCTGACCCCGCTTAAGCCCTGCTCTTAGCAACGCTCCCAACATGGGGAAATCGAACGTAGGCCGCTGCCGGCTGAAACCGGCAACTATCTGGTCAATACTTACCTGCTGAGAAAACAAGACGCAGGCATAAAAAAACAAAAGCACCTGGCCGA
>CAYNSZ010000108.1:0-4828 GCA_964400075.1 uncultured Planctomycetia bacterium | reverse complement strand
ATCGAGTACTTCGATGCAATCATCTTTGAGCTTGACCGGAAATAAGAGCGGGCTGTCCATGGCTTGTTTAGGATTTAGGGATTAGGGTTTGAGGATTGGGGGTTAGGGTTAATTTCCTATACTCTGAATGTATTTTGCCCGTAACTGCGCCGGGCTTACCGCTGGCGATAGGTTTGCCTTCGTATTCAACCAGAGGCATAACTTCCATGAGCGCGCTGGTCACAAATGCCTCATCAGCACAAGCTATAGCTTCGGGCTTACATGGCTTCTCAATAACCTGAATATCCAAACCCCGGGCAATGGCTATGACGCAATCACGGGTGATGCCCGGGAATGCCCCTGAAGTAAGGGAAGGGGTAAGAAGCGAATGATTCTTCAATAAAAAAATATTGCTGCGCGAGCCGCCGACAAGGTCTCCGGTTTCACTCATGATGAGCGCTTCATCCTTATTTGCCTTCTGCGCGATGAGCCATGACAGCCGGTTCTGCAGATAACTTAAGGATTTGACCTTTGAGGCGACTTCGTGGCTGCTTCGTCTATGGGGTGAAGGAAGAGCGCTAAATCCTTTTTCGTAGTCCTGGGGGCCGTAATAACCAAAGGTATCAGCATAGATGATGACTCCGGTACCGCTGCGTTTTTTATAGGCGCTGATGCGCACATAGGCATCGGAGAAGCTGTTGGCAGAGAGCAAATCCTTAAGGGTCTCCTCCCAGGCAAGCGAAACCTTCTCCAGGCTGAGCAGCTCAAGGCTCTGGTTGAGCCGTCCGATATGCTCATCAAGGAGCGGAAATCTGCCAGCGTAGGCGCGCAGGGGCTCGAATGTTCCCCAGCCGAATAAAAAACCAGGCTCAAAGAGCTCTTCCATTGCTTCTTTCTGAACCAGGCCGCCGTTACAGTAGATATGCATATTGTTACTATCAGCCGACAACTGACAGTTGTCAGTTGTCGGCTTTCAGCTGGCCAGCGAATACATTAAGAAAATTTGCCGAGAGAATTTTCTCTTTCAGGGCGCTGCCAAGTTCATCAAGGCTGCTGAGCTCTTTTTCGATATCACCGCAGACCGGGTAATCAGAACCCCATAAGAGCTTATCCTCGCCGAAGAGCTCAAGCGCGAGCCTGATATTGCCCAGAGATGCTCCTGAGGTATCGACATAGACGTTTTTTAGGATTTCACTCGGCAATTTTCCCAGGTCTTTGACTATCTGCCGCTGGCGCAGCATCAGATAGACCCGGTCAAACCGCTCTTTTAGGAAGGGTACGATACCGCCCAGGGAAGAAAAAATGAATTTCACGACATATTTCTCTAAAATACCTTCCATCATGAGCAACCCCATGAACAGGGAAGCATCAAAACTGTACTCAAACACCGGCATCAGCAGCGGGTCTTTGACCCGCTCAAAACCGACGGGATTAATGGTCTGGGGGTGGACAAAAATAGGAAGGCCGTAGTGTTGAGCTACCTCAAACAACGGCTCAAGCTCTTTGACCAAGAATTTCCCGTTATGGCTTGAAGCGATGCTGATCGCGCCAAAACCCCTGGCTTTGAGCGCCGCCACCTGGCCGGCAACGTCGGCGGGCTTATCGATATCGATGATGCCGGCGCCGATGATTTTTTGATTCTCGCGTATGAGTTTTTCAAGGGCGCTATTGTAGAGCTCGCACACCCGCGAAAAAACCTCAAGCTTTACATGGGCGTCGGTTGACGGGTAGCAGAGCAGGGCCTTTGCTATCCCGTTTTCTTCTAAATGAGCATAGAGCTTCGCCTTGTCAGTCCATATGCCTTTATAAAAGGCAGTATAGGCTGAAAGCTCCTGCGGAATAAAGTGGATGTGGCTATCGCACAACATAACCCAATTATACCTATGTAGGGACAGGCCTCTGTGCCTGTCCGTTATTTTATTTTGTATCGGGCCGACACGGGGGGGTCGGCCCCTACATATTCAGATGTGGCTCTCGCCCTTCATGGCTCCGGCTTCCCATTTGGCGACGCCGCGCATGACATCCTGGAAACAGAGTTTTGCCAAGGGGTCAAAGTTTGAGGTCATGATGCGCTGGATGCGTCCGGGTTTTGAGAAGAATTCCCGCATGCACCAGGAACCGAGCCGGCCCAAGTCTTCAAGCGTCAAATGGTTCGTAGGGATGACCGGGTGTAGGAAATCCCATTTGAGAAAATCGATTTTGCGCGGGTCGAACCACCCTTTCTTTAAAGCTATTCTCCACATCGGCGAATTAGGCGCCGGCGTCACGTAACCTACCCAGAGAATATCCGGGTCGACCTGGTCGCTGAATTCGTAGCGCTGCTTGACAATCTGCTCGTTGTCATAGTCAAAACCAACCATGATGTCGGCAACCACTGCTACGTCATTGACGCGCAGGATATCAATAGTCTTTTTTATCTGGTCAATGGTGATGCCTTTGGCGATTTTTTTAAGCTCCTCGGGCGTAGTCACCTCGATACCGAAAACGCCCATGAACAGGCCTGTTTCCTTCATAAGCGGCAGGATTTTCTCGCAGTTGACCCAGTCAACCGCCCGGCCCAGGGAAACCCACTTAATGGGATTGTTTTTCTCTTTTTTCATCCGGCAGAACTTTTCCACCCGCTGGGGATCGACATTGAAATTATCATCCTGGATGACCACGACTTTGGTCCCGAACTTCTTATGTAAGAGCTCGATTTCCTCGATGACCCGTTCCGGAGATTTGGCGCGCCAGGTTAAAAAGTCCTCGGGGTGGCGCGGGTCGTACTGGTCCCATTCATAGCAGAACGTGCACGCCGAAGGGCAGCCCCGCGAAGTCATCATCTCCACAAACGGCTTCCAATAGGTGTGGCCAACGTACTTATCCATGGGAAATAAATCGTAAGCGGGAAGCGGCAGGCTGTCCAGATCCTTTGACAGCGGCCGGTGCGGGCCCAGAACTGCTTTTCCCTCAACACGGCTGGCAACGCCGGCAATATTTTTGGTAGAAGCGCCGGTATCAATAGCTTTTATTAAGTCAAAGAACCCCTCTTCTTCCGCCATGACCACGTAATCAACAGCCGGATTGTCCTCAAGGGTTGGGACCGGCATCGAGGAATACCAGAGTCCCCCCATAATGACCTTCGTCTTGGGCAAGACCTGTTTTATCCGGGAAGCGGCCTCGTTAAAATACCAGAGGATGCCAAAGCCCACTGAGCAATGGATCATGTCTCCCAGGACCACCACATCGGGATTTTTCTCTTTTACTTTCTGGGCAAGCTGGTCAAGCGGAATACCGGCGATGGTGCAGTCCAGGACCTCAAGATCTTCGTAGCCTTTTTCTCTGATATAGGCTGCCCACTGTGCATAGAGCTGGTTGGGAGCGATGTGCTCACCGTGCGTAGCCCAGGCGCCGATTTTGGGCATTACAAACAGAATCTTCATGTTCGTACCTCCTTTTAACTGTATACTTACGTTTACCGTTAACCGCGCACCGTTTACCGTAATAGTATAGAGACTTTAAGGTGCCGCTTACACTGATTCAATCAGTTTAAAAAGCATACTCGTAAGCCTTTTTCCATAGTGTCGCGATTTTAAGTAGTCGTCTTTACTTATTGCATTTTGCCTATTAAGAATAATAAACATATTCACGCATTCTCGGGTTGAATCTAATGACGTTCCATAGTAGCGTGCTTTTTCTTTACCTGATCTCTTACCGCTGCCCTCAGCTATATTATTTGATATTGAAATCACGGCTCTGCGCAAATTGTCTCCTAAGCAATACTGCAATTCCTTGGGTAATTCTTTGCAGATTTTAAAAATAAAATCGAGAAATTCAAGCGCTAATTGATATACCTCCAATCGTTCAAAATCGAATTCAAAGCTGTCGGAGCTCGTCATAATTTTATTCCAGAACGGTACACGGTAAACAGTTAACGGTACACGAAAAGTCTATTTCTCCGGATGCGCTTGCGTGAAGGGAATCACCGGTTTTGTCCAGGGTGTTTGCTGGTTTATAACCGCGATCTCTAAGGGGCATACGTTTGCCGGAACGGTAAGCGCGAACTTCACCGCATTTTCAATGGCTTCGGTAGTCATCAAACGTGAAGCATCGGAAGTTATTTCCTGCAACTTACCCGTTAAATCCGTATCGGTGACTCCCGGTAAAATAGAAGTAACCTTTATCCCTTGATCACGCAGTTCCCAGAATAACCCCTTGGAAAAAGCGCGTAAACCTACTTTTAAGGAGCTGTACACGATAAAATTTCTCGGCAACGGATCGCAGAGGGTTGAACCGGAAACCATGTTGATGATTGCGCCGGATTTATTTTTTATCATGTCATTGATGACCAGACGGATTAAACGCACATAGCCTAAGTAATTGGTATGGGCTAAACGCTCAAAATCTTCGATGGGCTGCTCGTGAAACGGATATTGGCTGGAAACGCCCGCATTATTAATCAGTATGTTGATACTGCCGAAGGTTTCGTTGGTTTTATTCACCAATTGCTCCAAGTCCTCTAATTTGGTAACATCACAGGGCACCGCCAAGACCTCTACCTTATATTTTTTCTTTATCTCTTGAGCGGTTTCTTTTAAGGGGCCTGCATTGCGCGCGGCGATACTGACGTTAATTCCTAAGCTCGCGGCGGTTGCAGCCAATGCTTTTCCAATACCCCTGCTTGCGCCAGTGACAATCGCGGTTTTGCCTTTTAAATCTTGAGCCACATTTACCTCCTTCAATGAGGCCGTACTTTTTCAAGCTTTGCACAATCGGTATCAGGCGAAGAAAAAGTACTGGCCGAATTGATACCGCCGAGTCAGCGACGAGGCGGTATATAAACTAATAGGACTTGGTTTTTTCGCGAGTA
>CAYNSZ010000107.1:4534-5217 GCA_964400075.1 uncultured Planctomycetia bacterium | reverse complement strand
GGAACCTCTTGGCCGCCGGATAGCCGAAAAATCTCGCTGAGAATTCTCGCATATCGAGCGGAGGCGGGTCAACTGATTCCACCGGAGTCAGTAAAAATTCCCAGTCGGAATTTTTACTGTATACAGCGAAGGCGGGGAAAGACAGAGAAACCTCGGGCTTTAGGCCAGCAGGTTACCCTGCAGGCTAGACTGAGGGGTAACCCGAAGAGGGGGTAGCCCGAGGAGATTCATTGCTCGTCCCACCGGGTAATGTGCTCCTCTGAAAAGTAAAAAGTAACGCCCCGTTCGCTGTACGTCCAACTCTCGTATCCTTCCAGGGTAGTCTTAACTTCGTCGGGAAGGCCCATCTTTCTGATAAGGTCATTCTTGGTATCACCGACTACAATACCGTCGCCATCCTGAATAACATAGTAATCTTTTTTTGGCTCATCGCCGACGCCAAAACCACGTTTTACTTTTAAACCCAGAGCCCCTTCCCGGGCTCCGACATAATCCCTGCTCTGCACGCAGCCAGCGACGAATATAACCGCAAACACCACGGCCATGATACGAACGCCAATCATAATACACCCCCTTTACTGTACCGTCTTACGGTAACGGTGACGATGCCCTCCCGCCTGTGAGCTTGTCCCGGCGGGACGTCTATCGGCTACCCGCCTTGCCGAGCCATCGGCTTCGCCGAT
>CAYNSZ010000107.1:0-4524 GCA_964400075.1 uncultured Planctomycetia bacterium | reverse complement strand
CCCCTTTACTGTACCGTCTTACGGTAACGGTGACGATGCCCGTATCGTCTGTCGGTTACGGTAATCGGCTTAATAAATTTTATTCTTTAAGACGTAACCCTGCCCGCCGTAGGCGGGCGAGACGTTACCGAAACGGGCTTCCTTACCCTTGCCGTTGCCGAAATTCTGAAGTAGCACACGGCAGGCGGGTCTTCTCTGCTCTTTTCTTCTCTCTGTTGATGAAACTTCCCATCCTCTTCACAGCTCGATAGAGCTTCCCACTTTTACTTCCAAAATCCTGCCGGGAAAGTATTCCTGTAAAATAACCGTTGCCTCGTAACCACTGCAATGCGCGGGCCCCAGAAACCGCAAACCCCGTTCCTGCAACTGCTGCGCCAGATACCGTATGGTCCGGCTATCCTGTTCCATAAAATGAAGCCCGCCGATAATCGCGCGCAAGGGCTCGCCGCTGAACACCTCTTGCGCCCGATGGACCAACTCAAGCACTCCCGGATGAGAACAGCCGCAGATGAGTGAAATCCCCTTTTCTGTTTTAAGGATAAGCGCCTGTTCCTGCAAAGCGTTGCCCTTGTATTGAGTGAGAAAACAACCGGTGGTATATATGCTGCCTTCCGGATTAAGCGCCTGCGGCTGGTCGACGACCACAACCTTGCGCCCGCTGAGCTGCTGTTGGAAGTCCCGGTAAAAATCAGGACAGACGAAAAGCTCAAGCTTCGTATTCTGCTCTAATAAATCCCACAGGCCTCCCCGGTGGTCCCAGTGAGAATGGGAAATAACCACCTGCTCGATACCGCTGAGAGCAACGCCCATCTTCGCGGCGTTTGCGAACAGGAAATCAGCCTTTTCTCCGGTATCGAATAACACCCGGCCATCAATAAGATATGACACGCCCCAACCGCCGACAAAATCAGGGCTTAAGGTTTCTTTATCAAACAGTATCTTGACCTGCATGGCGTGGCGGAATTGGCCGGCATCAGGCGCGGGACCGGGGGCCGAAAATGGCCGTACCGATTCTCACGATATTGGCTCCCTCTGCAAGGGCGACGCGGTATGAACTGCTCATGCCCATCGACAGATACCGCCAGTCAAGGCTTTTGCCTGAACTCCTGGCTATAGCATCGAAGAGCTCTTTGGTCCTCCTGAAACAAGCGCGGCAGTTCTCGGGCTCATCACTGAAAGGACCCATGGTCATAAGCCCCATGGGTTTGAGATTTCTGAAATCACGTAATTGCTCGATGAATACCTGCGCCTCATCGGGCATGATACCGCTCTTCTGGGACTCTGCGCCTGAGTTGATTTCGATTAAAACCGGCATAGTCTTGTTAAGCCTGGCGCAGGCTTTATCAAGGGCGCGCGCCAGGTCAGGCGAATCAAGGGTCTCAATCATATCAAACAGCGCAGCAGCGGCTTTGGCTTTGTTTTTCTGAAGATGGCCGATCATGTGCCAGCGTACGCTCCTGGCTATGGCTTCAAATTTACCTGCGGCGTCCTGCACGTAATTCTCACCGACAGTAGTTACGCCCGCAGCAACCGCCTCCTCTATCTCATTAACTCCGCGGTCTTTGGTCGCGGCTACGAGCAAAACAGCCGGCGGCAGTTCTTTGAGGATACGCTTAACATTTTCCCCTATCATAGAGCTTGAAATATATGACGTCCGCCTGCCTGACCGCTTTGACCCCGTGTTCGCGCAGAAGGGTATTCAGCCTGGCACAGAGGGGGGCGGTAGAGACGCCGGTCGCGGCGATCAGGTCATCCAAAGTCCCCGGCCGCACCCGCAGGAAACTAACAATCGCCTTATCCAGATTGTGCGTCTGCTTCATCGGGCCGGAACGCGTGGTAAAATTGCCTACGATATCGACGCTACCGCCGATAATCTTTTTTATCTTCTGGACCCTGGAGATTTCCGGAGGGGAGATTTTCGAAGCCGGCGGCCGGATAGGAAGATTGAGCTGGACTTTATCTGGCTTGATCTGGCTTATCAATTCCCTGAATTTTCGCGCCTGGGCAATGGTATCGTTGACACCTCGCACCAGCATGATTTCAAGCCAGATTTTTCCTTTATAGCGGTTCCGCAAAAACCGCAGACCCTCGATGATTTTGGAAAAATCAACATGCCGGTGCGGCCGGTTAATCTTGCGGTAGGTGGAGGCGTCAGCCGCGTCAAGCGACGGTATGATAAGGTCAGCGTTTTTAAGCTCTTTACACACCTCAGCCCGATGCAAAAGGGAAGAATTGGTTATAACGCATACCGGGTAAGCCTTGCTGGCGATTTTCTTGATGGCGGAGATGACTTTGTCGAGATTTTTATGCAAGGTCGGCTCACCTGAACCGGAAATGGTAATATAATCGATGGTCGGCTTTGTCTGCAGAACCGCTTGAAGCTGGCGTTTGAACTCAGGGATATCCACATGCTGCTGCCGTTGCAGGACCTTTTTTTCGGTCTTACCCAGTTGGCAGTACAGGCAGTTAAAATTGCATATTTTCTCTGGGAAAAGGTCAACTCCCAGCGAAAAGCCCAGGCGGCGCGACGGCACTGGTCCGTAAAAATAATCCATGGTTCAGCTTTCAGCTGTCAGCTTTCGGCTTTCAGCCTTCAGCATACTCGCATCTCGTATCGAGTATCGCGTATCTCGCATCTAACATCTCCCATTTATACTCTTCCCCACCAACCATCGTAAAACTGCTTCAGATGCCGGTCGGTAAGGCTGTCGACATTCATGGCCTCAACCGTGGTTTTGGTAAAAGAAAGCCGGTAGCGGGCCGCGTAATCCATAAGTATATCATAAGCCCAGCTGATTTCCTTAAATTTCTTCTCCCGCGCCGGTTTATTTTTCAGGCTCGCGTCAGGATGGAATTTTTTAGCCAGGAGCCGGTAGCGCTTTTTAATCTCATAGGGCGTGGCTTCCTGCTCAAGCCCCAGGAGAATACGCGCCCGGTCAATATCCTGAAAAACGATTTTGGCCATGTTAAGCGCCCGCGATAAAATCCGGCGATTAACTCCGGCCAAAGGCCGGAGAGATTCATTCAAACGCGCGTTACACCTAAGCCATGGGGGCTCTAACGCTGTTGCCTAAACTCAGCCAGCACGGTTTTCAACTCATCAACGCAGGCGCGCGAAGTAAGCAGGAGATGGTCTCTGGTATCAACCAGGAAAACATCATCGAGGCCTGTTATCAAAACTTTTTTTTGCGGGTTATCGATAAACACCAGGTTACGGTTTGCCTTACGGATGAAGACCTTGCCCCGGCGCACGTTTCCGGCGCTGTCTTTTGACAGGAGTTCGTAAATGGCATGCCATGACCCGAAATCCCTCCAGAAAAAATTACCTGCGACCACGCTGGCTTTTTTAGTTTTTTCCATTATCGCCGTATCAAAGGGTATTTCCTTGATGTTACGGTAAAACCCAGCTAAAGTGCCCGCGCTGGCTGAGCGCATAAATCCCTTAAAGGGACGGTAATAGCGCTTGTACTCTTCAAGCAGCGTACCAACCTTTGCAATGAACATGCCGCTGTTATAAAAACATTTTCCTGACCGGATAAGCTGTAAGGCTTTGGCTCTTTGCGGCTTCTCGACGAAACGCCTGACGTTAAAGACCTTGCCGGAGGAAAGGGATTTACCGGCAATAATATAGCCAAAATGAGGGTTCGGCTCTTTGGCCCTGATGCCGAGGGTGCAAATATAGCCCCGTTCGGCCGCCTGCAGCGCTTTTCCCAGGGCCTGGTAAAAAAGGTTTTCTTTGCGGATGAGATGGTCAACCGGGCTTATGATGATAGGGCGCTGAAGCTGATTTCTCCAGCGGTACAACCCCAAGAGGACAGCGGCCGCGGTGTTCTTACTCTGCGGCTCAACAAAGATATTCTCGGGCTTGATTTGATTCAGGCTGCAAAACTTTTTCTTCTCCCGTTCCTGGACGACCAAGTAGATATTGTCTCTGCTGGTAACTTTGAGGAACCGCCTGATAGTGGTTTCGAGCGGCGAGAACTCGAACACATCGATGAAATTCTTGCTCCGGTACTCGCACAGCGGCCACAGGCGCAAGGACCTGCCGCCGCATAAAATCAATACCAGGGGTTTATTTTGCTCGTTGGTTTTCATCGCTCCTGCCCGATAGTAAACAACATATCTATGATAGCAGTTAACCCTTTGAATCTCAATTATTTTTTAATGGGACTGGGAATTGTGCGAACAGGCCAGGCCGGCGGGAAAAACTAACGTATAGAAAGAACAAAACCGATACTTTGACCGAGCCGAAGCGAGGCCAAAGTATCACCCTGGCCAAATCCCCGGCCGTTAGGTCGGAGAAATTGGAGGGTTGATTCAACCTGTTTTGTTCGCGTTGAGGTTAGTGCAGAGGTAAAATGAATCTCCGCCTCTTTGCAGTGTTGGTATCAAAAGACGATAATTGCCCACCAAATATGAGCTTATCTTTTGCCTTCCCAGCCCTTTATTTATGAGATAAAATGCTACAGGGTAAAAAAGGGAGGTGGGCAATGGCTAAATTATCCGAGGAAACCAAAAAGCAGC
>CAYNSZ010000106.1:0-5345 GCA_964400075.1 uncultured Planctomycetia bacterium | reverse complement strand
CGCGGTCCAGGGCGGCGTCCAGATGTCTGGCCTTGCGCTTGATGACGGCAATGAACGGGTTACCCTGCTTGATACGACTGGCAATGCTACCATTTATTTCTATCCTCTGATGCATTCTTGGCGTTAAAGCCGCGTACAACCCCATTCTTTTTTGCAAATTTTTGTCCCTGTCAATTTTTTTAGCCTGGTTGAAAACTGCTTTGGTTTTGATATAATAGCTTCATGCGCCCTCAAAAATTCTTTGGCAGAGCCAGCTTCATTGTCTATACTATTGCTTTTATGCTTTGCCCGTTTATCTTAAGCGCCGCTCCAGCGTATGGGACACGGATGCCTCAGAAAGGAGGGTTTTTCGCCGGCGGACAGACCCATAGCGTGATACGCAGGCATTTGGAAGATGGCTACGGCAGGGTCCGTTCGACCCAGCATTTTTTTCAACTCTCCTACGGCCTTGTTGACTGGCTGTCGCTTGATTTAAAAGGCGGAGCCGGCAATGTTAAGCAGCACCCCTTAGATGCTGACGAAATCGATTATTCCTCAAGTTTTGCCGGCGGCTATGGCCTACGCCTTAAATTTTATCAGAATGATAAAACTCGGGCAGTCCTTGGCTTCCAGCATATCAGCGTTCATCCCCGGAAAGAATTCATCGCAAACATGAAAAATAAAGCGGTGCTGGATGACTGGCAGGTATCTCTTTTGGGTTCTTATGAATTGCCTTTGCTCACTCCTTACCTGGGGACTAAGTGGTCGCGCCTGGACTATATCCATTGGGCGGAAGCAAACCGCAAGCGTAAAATGTCCGATATGTCGCGGATGTTCGGCTTAATCGGCGGCATGGATATACCCATTAACGAGCGGGTATGGCTGAATCTTGAAGGCCAGGCTTTTGACGGCGAAGCCTTCGCTTTCAGCCTTAATTATAAGTTTTAATTAATCGACCAGCTTAAATCTCGCCGCAGGCGAGATTTAACATGTCGATTATCCTTCGCGGTTCCTGTATAGCGTGAAAATTTTGATTGAAAATTTTCACGCAGAACCAGCGAAGCCTATTGGCCCGCCGGATAGCCGAAAATTCTCGCTGAGAATTTTCGCATATCTAGCGGAGGCGGGTCAACTGACCCCGCCATAGTCAGTAAAAATTCCCAGTCGGAATTTTTACTGTATCTAGCGGAGGCGGGGCTATAAAGAAACTCCGGGCTTTAGCCCGGAGAGATTCATTTGAGGCTTCACCGAACGCAAGCCGTAGGCGCAGCGTGAGGTGGTAGTCCAAGGACACCCTGCTGGGTAGCCGAATTAACCCCCACACCAATTGTAATATAGCAATGTTAATATTCAATTGGTGTGGGGGGCTGCGGCATTAGATTGTTTTGTAGAAGCTTTCTCAACTTTATGGCAGAAATTTTTCATAGCTAATTATAAATCAAGGAGTTATCTCTTATGTCCATCTTTTTAAAGTCTTTGTATTAAGAAAGCTTCTGATTACACAGATTAAATACAGATTGCGGCGATTGAAAACATTGTAAAATATTACAAAAATCTATGTAATCTTCCTAAAATCGCTGCAATCAAGTTCTTTCCCTTTGCCATAAACTTGGGAAAGAACTGTTTTGTATTGATACCTCGCCTTTTTCCTTCCCGAGTTCATGATTATAAAAACCGGCCAGGATTTTATAACCTATCTTGAGGATACCTCAAACCTGAGCGGGTGCGCCCGCGCGCTTTACATCCCCGAGAGTCGCCAGGAGCTTATCGGCTGCATTAGAGAGCTTTCGGCGAAGCGTACAATGTTTACTCTTAGCGCCGGAAGAACCGGGACCACCGGCGGCTGCGTTCCCCGTGAAGGGGTTTTGATCTCGCTGGAGAGGCTTAACCGGATTATCGATATCGACGCCAAAGCGCACATGGCCTTTCTTGAAGCCGGCGTAAGCCTCAAAGACCTGGAAAGGGAGGCTCATAGATTTAATCTTACCTTGTGTGCTTCGCCCACTGAACCTTTGGCTACGGTCGGCGGAGCAATCAGCACTGCCGCTTCAGGCGTGCGGGGGTTCGGTTACGGTTCGATTAGAAATTACGTAGATAATCTTGAAGTAGTTTTGGCCGCAGGCCCCAGGCTTCTTATCGAACGTGGAACGCTTAAAGCCCACGGCCGTTTCTTTAACGGGTATTGTCAGGACCACCCTATCAACTTTCAGGTGCCTTCGTACCGGCTCCCCGAAGTTAAGTCCCAGGCGGGTTATTTCGTCAAAGACAACATGGATTTAATCGATATGTTCATCGGCAGCGAAGGGACTCTGGGTGTTTTTGCTTCATGCCGGATACAGCTGCAGGTTATGCCCTATGCCTGTTTTGACGGAATGGTTTTTTTTAACCGTGAGGAGCTGGCGCTGGAGTTCGTTGAAACCATTAAAGCCCTGAGGCGTTCCGAAGCTCTCGTGCCGGCCTCGCTTGAGTTTTTCGACGCTCATTCCCTGGATATGCTCAAGGGTAAATTTAGCTTTATCCCTCATGCGGCTGCAGCGGTCTATTTTGAACAGGAAGTTAAGGCTCAAGAAGAGGAACAAGCTCTGCTTGAGCGCTGGCATGGATTGATAACAAAAAGCGGCGCTCTCATCGACCAGAGCATCCTCGCTACCACCGTGCAGGAACGCCGTTCCATTTTTGAGCTCCGCCATAGCCTCCCTCAAATGATCAATGAATTTCTGCATCAGCACCGCCAGCATAAGGCGGCTGGAGATATTGCGGTTCCTGCTGAGCGCCTGCGCGATATGTTCGAGCTTTATCGGCAGGCAGCTGTTTCTTCGAGTATCGCTTCGGTTAATTTTGGCCACATCGGCGAATCGCACTTGCACTTTAATTTTCTGCCACGAAATGACCGGGAACAAGAAAAAGCACGAACCTATTTAGCCTTTTTGTGTAGAAAAGCGGTTTCATTCGGCGGTACGGTTTCAGCTGAACATGGGATTGGAAAGATTAAAAAACCCTATCTAAAGATCATGTATACTGAGGAGCAGATAGGCGAAATGGCCAGGGTCAAAAAGTACTTTGATCCACACTGTCTGCTGGGGCCGGATACCTTATTCGATAAAGCATTGCTGAATCCATGAAAAAAGAACTTGAGGTGGTAGCAGCACTGATTAAAAAGGGCGGTAAAGTTCTTCTCTGCCAACGAAAAAGCGATGACCACTATGCCGATTTCTGGGAGTTTCCGGGAGGAGTGGTGGAGAGCGGCGAAGCTTACGAGGAGGCAATCAAGCGCGAAATTGCCGAAGAGCTCGGACTTCGGATAAAAGCAAGAAAACTGATCGCTACCTTCATGGATGAAGACCACACCTTAAAGATAAAAGTCTATCTGTATGGTTGTGTCAGGGTAGGCGGCACTATTGTAGCAAAAGACTGCCAGGCATTTGGTTTTTTCAGTTTCAAGGAAATGGTAGGTCTTGCGCTTGCCCCGGTTGACATACAGATCGCCGGCTATCTTGAGCGAAACAGAAAGAATGTTTAGCCGCACACATTCCTGGTAAACCCGGCACGTGGTTTTTGGACAAAGTGAAGTTGCGCATTTTTTGTTTTGGGATATAATCATACCTATGAAAAAGAAGCTGCGAGCCCTTATTCTGCGCGACGCCTTTATACGCAAGAAAGTGGTTTTAGCTTCCGGCAAAACCAGTAACTACTATGTGGATGTCCGCCAAGTCAGCCTGAATCCCGAAGGGCTCTATTGTATAGCCCATCTTGTGTTTGATTTGATCAGGCATGAATCAATTGACGCCATCGGCGGACCTACGCTCGGCGCCGACCCTATTATCAGCGGAGTCTGTTTTCTCGCCCACATCCGGGCTAAGAAACTCAAAGGTTTTCTGGTCCGCAAAGCCCCCAAAAAACACGGCCGCCAGAAATTAATCGAAGGACCCCCCTTGTGGCGGGGCGGACGGGTCGTGGTGGTTGACGATGTAGTAACCAGCGGCGGCTCTCTCATCCAGGCTATTAGCGTCCTTAGGGCAGAAGGCCTCACCGTGACAAAAGCCATCAGCGTTATTGACCGTCAGGAAGGAGCAGCCGAGAATTTGGCAGCTCTGGGCGTGCCGCTTGTTTCTCTTTTTACCAAAGATGAGCTCCTGAAGCCTTGCCGGCGGCGGTAAATTCATCCGCCTGTGCAACCGGAAACTTCGGCAACATGCTGTTATTGCGGAAGGCGGATGACCCTAGAGGGTATATCCAGGTACCAGGCGCATGCGCTTGGGTTTCGTCAGGCCTTATTAGCCGCATTTAAATGCTTGTGTTAAAAAAACTCTGTTTATTCTTAACATTATCTGCCTTGATTTCAGGGTGCGTCACCAGTGAATATAATGTCGGGACTCACACCCAGGATACCTATTTTTACTCAAGCGAGCGGGAAATGGCCATGGGCCGTAATATTCACCGCGTAATCGCCGAAGAATTTGAAATTTCCACTAATCCCTATGACCTTGAACGTCTTGATGCCATCGCTCAAAAAATAGCCGCGGTGGTCGACCGCAAGGAACTGAGCTATTATTTTTATATTCTTACGCAGGATGAAGAGGGCAAGCCCCAAATAAACGCCTTCAGCCTTCCCGGAGGCTATACCTATATTTTTAAGGATCTTCTGGATTTACTGGATGATGACGAACTTGCTTTCGCCTTGGCCCATGAGGTGGGCCATATTGTCAGCCGCCATCACATCAAGCGCCTTCAGGCGGCTATGGGTTATAATTTGCTGGTGCTTGCTTCTGCCCAGGCCAGCCGCGATTCTGACTTTGTTTCAGGGGTTTCTTTTGCCCTCGTCCAGATGCTGGTAGCCTGGTCACAGGAAGATGAATTGAACGCCGATGGGCTGGCGGTCAAATACACCCAGCTGGCCGGTTTTGACGCTACGGCCGGGATACGCTTGATAGAAAAATTGTATGATGAAGGAAAGAAGGAAATCCGGCCCTTGTCTTATTTCCGCACGCATCCCTACCACAGCCAGCGCATCCGCTACATCAAGGAAACTCTGCACCTACCGCTTGACGTTGATGACTACATCAATTGATACCCTACCCTCCGGAAGATTTCACGGTAACACCAGCTTTCTTTAGTGGCGGGATTTCAAGCTCACGCTTACGCAGGAGTCAGCTTGCTGCTCGAGCAGGGCTGTTTTCCGATTATGACGTAATGCAGAAGCGTAATCTTTATTCTGGTAATAAAAAACGGCCAGGTTCTTATGGGCAGGTATGAAATCAGGATTTAAAGCTAAGGCCCGTGAAAGCGCGGCTTGAGCCTGCAGGGTGTTGCCTATCCGTGCGTAGGCAACTGCGAGATGAATGTTCCCTTGAGAGCCCCGCCCCATA
>CAYNSZ010000105.1:1073-5353 GCA_964400075.1 uncultured Planctomycetia bacterium | reverse complement strand
GCGGTAGTGTCATCACCGGCAAAAATCAGATAGCCAACATTTCTATGAGATGAGGGTATTGCTGATGGGTGTAAGGATATGACCTGATTATAAGCAGTCAGCGCTCCAAGCCCAGCCGGTAGCGCATCCTGGCTCTGGGAAAAATTATTCTCAGGCCCCAATACCTCGCGCCTGTATTCTTCAGATACTCTATTAAACTCATCCTCATTCATTCTGCGTGAGAGCGCTCGCAGGCGCTCCTCCATGGTGATAAAGGTGTACTCGTCTCTTGCCACCACCTCGAGCTTGGAAAGCTGGGTGAGGGCGCGGTAGGCAATTATCCATTCAGGAGCCTTGCCGCGGTCAATGCAGACATCGACATAACCGATAATTTCCATTGCCTGGCCCTTCTCAATAGCAAGAGCTCCTTCTCGGTTAAGCCTCTGGACAAACCGCCTCAGTTGCTGGCATGCGAATTCGGGCGACTCCATCTGCTCCTGGGTTTTTAGCTTTTGAGCATTCTCGAGAATCCTTTCTAAATAACGCTTTTGGCTCGATGGTACTACATCCCTGTAAAACCGCGCATAAATCGTAATATAAGGCAGCATGCACATGGTCTTAGCTGTCCCGGATGCGGTAACCACTGCCGAATGTTTGGGAATGATATCTCTACCGTCGGCGTTTACGCTAAACCCGGCTTCTTCAGCTGCCGGCGAGTCGTTGCCGGGCAAATTCTCAGCCTTACCGCGGTAGCGAATGGAATCTCCACTAAACCATATCGCCCACGTGGGAATGCCGAGCAACTGGCCTAACATTTTGATGGCAAGGCTCTTATTAATCCCGGGGAGGGTTCCGTCAACGTGGACATCGCTGCCCACTTTCCACTCCATGCTGGTGCCAGCTTCCCTACAGCGATCCGTCAACATAACCTGATATTTTGAAAGCTGGTTTCTGGCATCATCGCGTTTGGGGAAGCTGTCGATTGCCTCAGCCGGAGCATCTACCCCAAGGACTGCCAAGGTGATTCCTGCAATCCGGTCGTCAAGCTGTGTGCCCCAGATGCCGCTTTCGCTTTCTCCCTGAATACCCAGCTGTTTATTGTCAGCCCGTGCAATCTCACTTACTTCTCCCATAATTTGTCTCAATCTCTGAAACTTATCCTCGCCAAGTTCCTTGGCAACAATTCTTCCAGCAACCATATCATATTTGTTGCCGACGCATACATAATTAGCGCCACCGGCTACCGTCTGGACTGGAAGAAGCGGCAGTAATTCCATGCGGTCTCTCTGCCGTAATACATCCAAGACAGGGCTTGCCGACAATTCCATTACCGTAGCGAACGCTCCGCCGGTAATATACGAAACCGGCGCGCCAAAACTCATTGCCTCAACGATTGCGGAAGCCACCGGCTCCGGTACCGCATCGAGCCACTCAGCCTTAAGCGTCTTATCAAGGTCAGTTGCGTATACCGGTGCCTGGCCGCGGTGAAATACCGAAAAGAGCCATACGGCAAGAGCGAGCCTATTTCCGTCTATCTGATAGCGCACTCGTGCCTTATCAGCAGCAACTTTGGTCTTAAAGTCTGACGCCTCTGCCTCATGCAAAGGCTTGCGTATCTCGGCCAGCGGCGCGGCCAATACCGCCACCGCTTCTGCCTGGAGCAAGGTGATAAATTCTTGCCTATATTCAACTGTCCTCGTAGTGCCATCGGTAAGATATGCCTGGATTTCCTTCTTCTTTTCAGCTGCTTCGCAGCTGCTATCATTGATAAGCACATAATCAATGAAGTCGCCCATGCGCACGTCAAACTGCTCAACAAACCTAAGCGCCTCTTCGCCCATCAGCTGAGGTGTGCCGTCCTTGGTGGTGGGTGGCGCAACCAGTAGGGTTGCCTTATGGTTTCTCTTTCGGCGCAGCAGCGCTGCTCGTATCTGAGGTACCGATAGGTAATTTGCCAAATCAACATACCAGTTCTCAAGAACGATAACCACCTGTTCTGCCTGCCGAAGCGTCCTGACAGCCTCAGGCGAAGCAACCATGCAGGCTGCCGGATGAAGCTTCATGGTGAATTCAGATAACCGCTGACTTTGCCTATTTTTAATCTGCCACTGGCCAGTAACCAGTCCGGGCTCTCCTTCGAATCGAGCGCTCATATCCTGCACATCAAAGAAGCTGTTGAGCGATGCGTGCATGGCTATCGAAGGCCCTCCCAGGACTTCCCAGAAACGATTAAGGGCCCGGTGGTACATGGAAAGCCTGAGCCATCCCGGACCGCAGGCTGCCGCCATCATGCCTAACCATAGGATATTAGCAACGCTTGTCCCTTCCCGGCCGGTATCAAAGGCCGCAGCCCCTTCGGGAGACCAGCCGCCGCTTAAATCGAAATCGCTGCCCCATCTCTGGTGAATAACCGGCACAAATTGTCCAAGCGCGCAAAGCAATCGCTTGGTATCAGGCTTATTAAGGCTCTGACCTGCGGCTTGGGCTATCTCTTTGACTTCCTCGATTATTTTGCCGGCAAAGCGCTCTCTGGTCCTGTGCGCCAGTACTTCATATATCCACTGATCAGCATAGCCTGCGCCAAAGCCATCAATGAAAGCGCCGGCCGTCGGTACAGTCTTCAATAAGGCTATGCCAAAGACTTTTGCCAATATAAACTTAATAAGGACTGCTAACGGCGGTAGGTAGTCCTCCAATAAAGCCAGCGCCATCATATGCCCGTATCTCATCCAACGTTCATGGACTGCCCGCTGAATTCGGGCTGCCGAGCCGCCGTTATAGGCAAACGGCGTAATTACCTTAACGGTCTCATGGTCATTGAGGATGAACCGGTCCATAGTATGTAAGACAGTGTGCAGTTCCACATCGCCGCCCATGACCACGATCGGCGCTTTCTGGCTTAGCTTCAGCTGAGGCCTCAACTTCTCGCTTAAGGGGTTCTTAAGCGTTCCCGAACCTCTATGCAATCTTGACAAGACAATAGCCAGTAGTAAAGCTGCCAAGGCAACGGCTACGGTAAAGCCTATGGCAAGATATGAGATGTTGTTGGAATCAGGGTCAATATCCTGCTGCAGCTGCCTCCTGCTACGTAAGCCCTCCTCTAAAAGCAATGACAGAGAATTGACTCTTGCCAAAGCCTGGCTTAACTCGGACCCTGTGAGGCTTACGCCCCCTGCCGTAAGACATTGCTGTAAGTCCGACTGCTTTGTTCCTTCAAATGCCTGAAGCGCTTCGATTAATACGAGGTCTTGTTCGGCTTTTGTGCGAACCGCATCATTACTCTTTACGGTTGTAACAAGAAATGGCGTTGGGGATGCAAAAGGATAGTCTTCCTCAAAAAGCTGACCTGAAGCAGCATTTATCATGAGGGCCCGCCTGTTGATACCGAGCTCTGGATGGCTCTCAAACTCTTTTTCTTCTTCGATCCTGGCCTTGCCGCTTAGTCCGTACATGGCAGCCAGGGCCTCTAACACCTCTGCCTCCCCGCCAATTTCGCCATAACCATTTATCCATATGATACCCTTTCTATTTAAGAGGGCCCTCACCACAACCAATGGCAGTTCATCAGGAATAAGCGGGGCGGGTTCATAGCTGAAGGTCCAGTCGACCTCATTACTGCCACGCGGCTCGACTAAGGGGTCTAAAATCCTCACTTTCTCATGCACCCGGGGATTATCTTTAAATGGCACTACGTTACTCTTAACCCAGGCAACTCCAGTAGGGGCGATGTCGGTAGCAATCACATCAGCACCGCGCCTCTCTAACTCCGCTGCCCAATCGGCAAAATAACAGGCAATAAATAAAATGCGCTCACCTGGGGATATCTCTAACTTTCTGAGGATTTCAGGATCGCGGGGCACTGTTGATTGATGTGGCTGGCCAACTGGAAAATCTTGACTAAAGCCGCCTATGTTTCTTCTGGCAGTAATAGCGGCCAGATTGGGGTAGGTGATTGTTGGGGCTGGCCTTGGGCTGTGAATTCGCATAGTCCCATGACGCCAATATCTTAATCTCGATAACACAACCAAAAGTACCAGCACTGCTAAAATAAAGGCGGCTGCAAAACCTATCACAAAATAGGAGGCGCTGCTTAAATCAGGCACACTGGCGTCTCCACGTGGTTCTGCTAATTCTGGCATAATCAAATCCCAATATGCACTGCTGCTATCTACCGATACGCCCTTAAACTGCAATCGGAATAAGTAACGCAACAAGGCATCGCTCGTCATCTCTGCGGCAAACCCCCAACTGGTGTTATGTTTGCTCTTTAAGCCCTCTAACCATTGAAGGAACGCGCCTGC
>CAYNSZ010000105.1:0-1057 GCA_964400075.1 uncultured Planctomycetia bacterium | reverse complement strand
TTTAAGGCTACTATTTCTGCTATTCTTTGCACATTTCCCTCTAAGGTTTCAACGCAGAGCGCCTGCCATAAAGGATCGCTCTGAAAATCCTCTACCAGGCTGGTTATTGTCTCACTCCGGAGATTCCAAGGACTCGGATGTCCATACCCCCAGAAGAAAGGTGTGGTGCAAGCGCGCAGGTCGCTATGGACGGTAATCTGGAACTCTAATTCTCTGCCTCCAGCCTTTAATTGCGCGGCAAAACAAGGCCTGTCTAAGCTCACCGGAAAAGACACGAAATCGTCTACCGCAGTTTCATTGCCGTGCGTAATGCTTACCTTTTCCGGAACGACAATATGCCAAGAGTCATCGTTAAAAACAATTGCCCATTGGTCGGGATAATCCGCGGCCCTCGGTTTATCGCTAAAAGCGGTCATTAAGTCTCCCTCGCTATCATAGTAACGGTATGCATAGCAGCGGCCCCCTTTCAACAAATCAGAAACACCGTCTATTAATCGCGCCAGCTCTCCCCTATCCTTCACCAAGGCGTTATCAATATTCACTGCTATCAGGCTCTTATCTTGCTGGGGTAGACTATAATGGGCCCTTAAAATATTGACGGTATGTTCAACCCCGTCTTTCGCCCTTAGGTTTACGGTGACCGCTATTTTCTTATTGTATGCAACAGCCCTGTAGGCTAATTCCGACAATATTCTTTTGGCCGCTTCCACATCGGGCGCCCAGTAGCCATTGGTGAATAAAACGGTAAAGGGCTCCCTTGTTGGTTTTGCATCACAACAGTCGAGCGCACCCTCCATAAGTTTTTTCTCAAGCAACGGCTCTCCGCCCCCTATCATCAGGAGTCGAAGCGGCTTAGGCAGAACCTGTGAGAGAATCTTTCTTACATCGTCTAAGCTCATTGCGCAACGCGGATAGCTCGAGCCGCCGTATTGGCAATGAGCGCCACGGTCACGTCGGTCAATCTCTCGGCGAAGAAGACGGTCCGCAAGACGCCAGGGGCTGAGGGCAAGCTTGTAGCCGGCAGCGGTTTTGAGGGCGACGCGCACGCTGGAGACCA
>CAYNSZ010000104.1:0-5354 GCA_964400075.1 uncultured Planctomycetia bacterium | reverse complement strand
CGGGCTGCTGGTTGGCGAGGAGTTTCGCCACGACCGCATCCAGGTTCGCTGCGCTGACATCCACTTCCACGATATCTCTCCAGACTAGCGCCTCGCCTGAAAGCATCAAGTTCACGGTTTTGGTCGCCTGGTCTACTTTGGCAGGCGAGTAGCTCATAATTTTTGCTAAGAAAAAGCTGTCAGCCGCAAGCGTGTCCCCTATATCCTCCAACGAAATTTCTTTTAGTTTGGTATAAGTAGCATCTTCGTAATTTAATAAGAAAACCTTCTTGCCTGATATTTTTATTTTCATACTATTTCTTACGCCAACCTCAGCCCATGCGCTTTTACCTGATAAAACATCGATGAATTTATTTAATTGTTCAACAGGAACATCGCGCATTAAATAAAATCCTGTTTCTTTTCCTGCCACTACTTCTTTTTCCGCAACGGCAACGATTATCTGTTGACCGGTCTTTGAATCGATAACGACTTTAAACGGCCGCGGGTTTATGGGTTCAATCAAGAATTTATATTTGATGCCATTTTCTTCCTTAAATTTCAATTCAAACTTTTCTCCCCGTGTTTTCGCGTCCCGTTCCGCTTTCGCGGGTAAATCCTCTACTTGACCTTCACTAAGAACCCATTTACCTTCCTTGACGACATAGCGTAAGAATACCTGGACATCGTCATTCGCCAAACGGTAAAGGCCGGTAAACCTGCCTTGTGCCAAGTTATTGTTTTGTATCGCGGCGCGCAAAGCGTCAACACTGTTGAAAGCGTACTCTAACTGCCAGCCGTCAGCTTTTTTATTGCCAAAAACCACGAGCTCGCCGTCGCGGACCTGGATAACTGACGACTTCTCATGAATTCTACGGGCAAAGAACCGCGAATGCGCTTCAAGTCTTCCCGGCACGGTACTGATGAACTCACGCAAGCCTTCAATTCGCTTGTTAGGATTAAGCTTGCCGTCAACCATCTCATAACGCAGGAACAACTGCTCTAATTCACTAAGGTCATCATGCCGCTGATACCAGGGCCTGCGGATACCGGTATCAGTAGTAACTGATGTGCCATCTACGAGCCTGGTTTTGGGAATATTCTGGGTTCTTGCGCCGGCCTTAAACCAGCTGATAAACTGCGCTAAAGGCATTTCTCTTACGATATCGCCATACGCATCACTATCCTCTACGCCCAGCAATATGTTTGCGTTATCGTTATCTATGGTAAACGGTATGGTTTCGGCATCGCCAATAAATAACGAACCGCGCCTTAAACCTTCTCTGCCCCGCTGCAGCAAGCCTTCGACCCAAACATTCTTTCCTTCCCTGGCCTCATGACGGATAAACAGGACGTCGTTTCCACGGACCATCATGCGGATACCGGTATCATCGCCTCCCAGCCCGCGGTAATCGCCGGTCAACAGGGCTTCGAGCACGGCCTTCAATTGAGTGGCATCAGTGACATCAACCGCGACCTTGCGTATTATTCTCCACTCGCCGGAAGAATCCATCTCCGCCGGTATGAACAGCTCATTGGCTATCAATTTGCCTGAGCTGTCGCGGCCCTGGGCAAGATAAAATTCAGTGGTCTCGCCCTTTGGCTGCTCCACCCTGAATACACGGCGCGGGTAATCGTCGATCACCCGTGGATTATTCGCGACGAAACGGGCGTCGTTAATCTCATACTGCAGCAATTCCCGTTCGATCCTGCGGACTTCGGAAATATGCCAGTTGTGCTCCGGCCGGTCATGATTGGCCCTGACGTGCAGCCATTCCAAATGGCCATCCCGCTCGGCTAACAGGGCCTTGAGCCGCGGGTTTTCGATAATGTGCAATACCTCGACCTTGATCTCTCCGGTAGTCGTATCCCGTAATACCACCGCCTGCCGGAGCCTGCCGTCAGCAAAGGTAGCGGTAAACGAAGCAACACGTACGCCAAGGTATTCCGCGCCTAAACGCCGCAGATTGGCCTCTGAGAAATTATTCGCCTGCATTGCTTCGCGTAAAGTCCAGAGAGAAGGAAGCCTGATGAGCTGGCCTTCGTGCTCAAAGGTGGCTTTATAATCCCTGACCGTGAATAAGCAGCGGCCCCAACGGACGTATCTGGCACCTCCCAGCTCAAGGGTAAGCGCATAGACGCCCTTACCCTGGCTGTGTTCGGTCTCACGGGCTCCATGCTCGAAGAACATCGGTTCATCCTCATTGGTTGACCAGATCTCAGCCACACCCACCCGTTCCCCGCGCGAGGTCGCATCGAGCCAGGTCAGATTAGCCTCGGCCGGCCCGCGCAGGTCAAAGCTCATGGTGTTAAAGCCGGCGACGATATTTCTGGCGTTATTGACGCGGGTACGGACATGTTTATCCAGGTCTCCTAATACACTGTCAAAAACCGCATAAGTGCTGCCGCAATACTCACTGCCGAAATATTTAAACAGGCGGTGGCGCTTCTGCCGCACCGGATCATTGCTGACATCATTGACCTGCCGGGCTAAGCTATCGGTATTTTCGGTAAGGGTTACCTGCACGCCAGCGGGAGCCGGTTTTGGCGGTTGTACACCGGGGATTTCCACTTCCGGTTTTGGCTGCGCGCGCTCGCGTTCCCGCTGCTGACGGTCCTCAAGTTCGTTTCTTCTCAAGGCTTCTTCGTAGACCTGGGTAAACTCGGCCTTCAGACTATCGATTGCCGGCCGGTGTTTGTGCTCTAAATCGTAAACCTGAGCGTGTTGGCCAATCCTCAATATACCCTGGGCATAGGCAATGGCTTTTTCTCTTTCTTCAGCGGTGTTCCTGGCTATCGAGATACGGATTAAGGTGTAGGCGGCAGTAGCGACATCATCCGTTGCCCAGAAAGTCCTCTGCTTGCCAGGCTCAAGGCCATCGCGTTCAAAGAGCGCTTTCTCCAGCAGGACCCGTTCAGGCAATGAAGCCAGGGTCTTCGCGAGATTTTCCCACGTGGTGCTTATATATTCCGCGGCGGCCACAGCCCGGCGTGCTTCATCAATACCCTTTCCGGCTTTAATGGCTGCTTCCAGATTTTCTCTGGCCTTTTGCAGGTTCTCACTTGCCTGCTTAATCACTGCCCCCAGAGCCGGCGAGTCGCTGCCCTTAAGGAGATCAAGCAGCATTCCCTCTGCGGACTTATCTGCCGCCGTACGGGCAGCAGCAGCTTCCTGGAGTTTCTTCAGCTTCTCTGAACCGGTTGCAGTTTGAGCCTCTTTGGTCAGACGGTCATAGGTTTGGTACTGCAACAAAGCTTGTCTTACTAAGGTTTCACTTACTTCAAAGAGAAGGCTGTCCGGCCGTATGAGTGAAACTGAGGGGAGCGCGTCAGGGAAGGCGACAGCTTTGGGCGTTGGCACGCGTTTTTCGATCTCTGTATTAAGGTCACCGAATCCTGCCATAGCTAAGCGCGGCCGGCGGCCAAAGCCGCTGTCAGACTGTTCGCTCAAGCCGATGTAATTTTCAAGGAAGAACCGCGAAGGAATATTAGCCTCGATCCTTTGGCCCCTATCAGTGGTCTCAGGGATAGCCTCGTAATACCAGGGGCTGTCACCCCGCTGTTCAGATTCAGGAAGCGCGCCGTGCAGCTTATCCACCGCTAAAAATACGCTTGAACCCAGGAACCCTGAATGAAAAGCCATGCGGCCGATATAGGTACTCCAGTACGCCTGGACTTCTTCCGCGGCATTGCGGGCGCTTTCATCTGCCGGGCTAAAACGCTTGAGCGCTTCAAGTAAAACAGCACGCTGATTGTCGCCGACAAGCTTCACTGCTTTGGCAAAGGTTTGGTCAAAAGCTGATTTTGCCTGGTTGGAATCCTGCTCTGCCAATGCTGCCTTAGCCGGGTCAGCTTTAACTTTTTGCCAGTAGAAATAAGCGTTTCGGTGGGATTGCATAGCCTCAAGCAAAATACGTAAGGTATCTTTATCCGCGACCAGCTGTTGTATCTGCTTCAATTCGCCATCTGCTTTAAACCGCAGCCAAGCAGCCTTCTGGACATGGATATCAATAAGATTCCTGAATGACCGGGAAAGCGCTTGATACGCATCCCTTGCCTTATCCGCAGTTGCGGTGCGGTCGGCGGCTATTGACTCAAACGCATTGAGGCTGCGGGTGTAGGCGGCGACGGCTTTGGCAAGATCATCAGCCAAAGGCTCAGGCCCGCTTCTCAGCTCAGCCAGGATATACGCCGGGGTATTGAATTCCTTAATAAACGGCGCAATACCGAGGTACTGCTTTACTCGCTGGAACAGGGCCGCCACATCATGGCCGTCATAAAAATTAATACCCAGGATAAGATTACTGCCGTAATTCGCTGACTGCTGCGCTTGGGTGTAGGTTTTAGCCAATTCAAGCCAGGCGCTGGCGGCATCAGCATTAGCTTTCTGCAGCCCGGTTTCTAAATTGGCTGAGGAAATACCCGCGCGCTCCAATGCTCTCTTGGCTTCTTTCTTGGCTTCTTGCAGAGCGGCTGCCAAGGTCTTGGCTTGCTCTCCCTGGGCTGCTGCCAAATCTCTCTCTATCTGCTTGACAAATTCAATAGCTGCTGCTGCCTGAGCCGGTTTAACAAAGCTGTCAGTCTTGGCGCTTACGTC
Organism: uncultured Planctomycetia bacterium; assembly: GCA_964400075.1. Lineage (GTDB taxonomy): Bacteria > Omnitrophota > Gorgyraeia > Duberdicusellales > 4484-171 > JAFGHG01. Next base: position 778 of record CAYNSZ010000104.1, on the reverse strand, counting down.
CGCGGCTTGAGCTCCCTCGGTACTGACCTCCTCGGTGATAAAGATATGCCGTATCAGCTTCAATTCTTCCAGCTTGGCCTGGTGGTTACCGATCATCACCGGCCGCGACTGGTCTTGAGCCCGGATATCCTTGATGATCTGGGCTACTAATTTGTAATAATAGTAGGCTTGAATCCACTGTGAGGTCTCGTATTCGCCGGTAGGAAGGATCTTACTTCCGGGAACATTTCCGGCGGCTTCAAAAAGCTTTGCTTTAAGCTGCTTGATCGTATCCTCGCTCGCCCTGCTTCGTGTAGCTTCAAGCAGTTGTTGACGTATCGCATCGTATTCGCGCAAAGCCGGCAGGGCCTTCTGGAAAGTACCCTCGAGGTTAAACTGCTTCTCATTGCCCAGGAGCCAGGCAATAATATAGCGTTCGCCTTTATTTCGCTTTACCATTTCATTGACTTCATAACGGAGCTGTTGCCAGATACGCTCATCGCTATAATCAGTTCCTCTGATGTACTCATATAACAGATGCCCCATGGTAATACGCATCGCGTCATCCTGCTGATACTGCTTCCTGAATTCAGCGTGGTTGAAAACCTCTTCCTGGACCACCAGAAGGTTAAATCCCTGCTTGCGCAACATCTCAAAATCTCCCATCGGTATATCGATACCCTTGGTAAAGCGCTTGTCGCCGTTCACATCGATATAACTCTCAAGGAGGTCCACGATACCGTTACGGTTTAAGTCAGCGGTGAAATTGCTGGTATTATCATTCCATTTATAGTGGTGG
>CAYNSZ010000103.1:0-5365 GCA_964400075.1 uncultured Planctomycetia bacterium | reverse complement strand
GCCGAGCGCAAGCCAAGTACCAAAATCCAGTTGCGCCAATGGCAATCCTAAAGACCCCCGCATCAGTGCCTGGGTAATCTGTGCGTCTCTTGGCTTATGCCTGCCATAGCGTTGCAATCTTTCCTCTTCGGCTATCTGTTCTTGAACCTCTGCGGTCTCTTGCATCTGGCTCACTATCGAATCATAGAGCTCCTGGGCATTCCTTATTTCTAAGAGACGGCTTGTGGCAGTGCGCGCGGCTGCAACTTTTTCCAACGCTCGCATTAAATCGAATGCGCGCTGGCGCTTTCTGTGCATCTGTTGGCGTAGGCGCATGATTACATTGTCTCCTAAGCCGATGGCCTTATAAATACCGCGCTCTTGGCCGGTGATGTTTTCACAGGCAGCAAACCACATCATTACATCTTGATAGGTACACACGCGCGTGGCTCTCCCGGAAACTCCGTCGGTAAGCGCAAGGGCGCTCTGCGGATTACCTTCAAGCATAAGCGAAGCCAACTTTGAAGGATTATCGACTAAATCAAAAATTTCTTTGAAGGCAATGCCGGTGTTCAATACATCGGCTCCCTGCACTTCTCTTTCGTATTGCCTGCCTGGCCCGCGTAACTTTAAAACCAATGCATGAATTGCTCCGCGTAAAGGTAGCTGGAAGGTATCCGGGCCGACGCGATAGACTACCGGGGTATTCAAAAGTTCTTCTTGACGCTCATGACTTAAAGCTTTAATGCGTGTCCATTCTCGTAAGTTTGCCCCGTGCACTTCAGCATTAGCACGCATCTGGTCTTCATTTAACTTCACCACGTCCATAAGCAATTGTTGCGTGTTTGCGGCAATCTGGGTTAATTGCGTGTCGTCGGTATATCCGAGGATATCTTGCAAAGAAGCCATGGTGGAGGCAACCAGCCGAATATCTGCAGGAGGCACACACGGCGGCAATTCATCTTTGAGGCGGGCAATGGTTTCTTGATCTCGCTGCTCATCCAAACCAAAGGCCTGATACAGACGATTTGCCAGACGTCTCTTTCGGTCAAGGGTCTTTTGCAGACGCTTACGCTCGTCAGATGCCGCAGGCAGCGCATCCACTGCGACTTGTGCCTGAGTGATTTCTGAAAGCGGAGTAAAACCATACATCATCAAGAATACCAAATCCTGACCTTCTTCATCGAGTGAATAGGTAAGGTGTTCTGCGGTCTGAGCGAGAATTTCGAAAATGCGGTTTCCGGCAGAGTAACGGATGTCCTGTACGGGCTTATATTCTGCTGAGAGTACCACGCGCCCCTTTCCTTCTCTGCCTGCCTCGCGCAGCGCCCGTAAGATCATCCAGCTCTTGTAGAAAATCATGAACCGCTGAACCTGCTCTGCGCCGATAATCATCTTATGCACTGCCCACTGCGCTGCCAGATTAGCGGTGAGGGCATCGCCGCCGGCCACCTCCTGCCAGGGCTTACCTAAATGCTGAATGACTTCGGCAATCTTGGCGATATTAAAGACCAGCACCTCTTCGTCTCTCAGCATGCGTACGCCAATATACTGCTCGATATATTGCTTAAGCGTAGCGTGCGAAAGAAGCTTCTTAGCCACCCAGAGTTGCCAGGCAAATTCGGTTTCAAAATCATGATAGTGGCGGATCGCCTCTCTTGCCAGGGCCATCACGACATTGTGCATGTGCGCAGGGATACCCATCTGGCGCAGTTTCGTCTCATTCTTTAACTCTAATACGAAGGCAAGGAACAGGCCGTCTTTAGGCACACAATAACCGCCGTAACCTTCAGAACAGGGAGGTGTTCCGCGGTCAGCGTCATGACGCAGGCCCATCTGGTCTGCCATCAGCTGTTGATCACCTTCGCGCACTGAATTGATCAAAAGCCCAACCGCATTGGCAAACGCCTTTCCAGCGGTCATGTTGGCATTTTCAGAAGTCTTTTGGATTTCTTGCCAGGCCAGCGCCGGACGCACCTCTACCCCTGCCTCATTGATCAGTGAATAGAAATCCCGGCCGGCATTGCAGCTTGCGGCATCAACGCCGCCTACCCATTGATTCCAACGCACAATAGATTCCATTTCCCCCTCACCAAGATCAACACGGCTCGGCGTATAGAGAAGGTTATATTTTTTCTTACCGCCTTGCGCGCGGTAATTGAAATGCGGGTCTTCGCTGAGCCCCTGCGCGCGGTGAGCGGCTAAGACTTCTCTTCTGGCAAAAGACTGGGAAAGCTGGGTGTGATTACGCAGATATTCTGTCTGGGTTCTTAAAATATTTAATTGCGGATAGGCTCGATTACGCTCTTCCAAAACTTCTTGACGGGCAAGTGAACGGACATAAAATTCTAAATCGGCATTAAAATCTGGATCGTGGGTAATGACATACTCAATGGCAGCGGCTTCATCCAACTGCTCGGCCTGTTTGGCTGCTTCTATCTGCAGGCGGATTGCCTGGCCATTGGCTTCGACAACCATAGGAATTGCCCGGGCAACCAGTGCAGCGCGATTGCCCTGAATATAGGTATCTACCCAGGCAGGGTCGCTCGTGCGGGCTGGATTCATTGCAGTTCTATTCTGCCGCTCCTCTTCTTCAATGAGCACCGCGATACGGGCAACCTCTTCAGCCACTGGTCGATACATGGAGACGACGATACCCAATGCCTCAGGCCTGCTTACGCTGTTATCGCGCATCGTCTCTTGCACCACTACTTCCATGTCAAGTTCGGCGATAACCTTTTCACTAATAGCAGTGATCCTCTGGCCGTATTGCTGCATACGGCTACGCACTTCCTGTTCCCATCCCTTGGCCTTTACCACGTTATATAATGCCATTTCATTTTCAATCCAGGTCTGCACATACCCTTCGGTCATGCCTGCGGATTCAGTGGTAAGAATATGTAAGGTAGAAAGGGGTCGGCGCCTACGGTAGGCTAACTGCCCAAGACGCGCGGCTTCTTGAGCGAGGGAATGCCGCTGGATGAGATCTTGCGCTTCGTCGAAATCAATTCCCTTACCTCTTTTTGTGCCTATCCAACTTAAGAGATTATGTTTCGAACGAGAGGCGTGGGTACCGAATAGTATCTGACGTAGCGCCTCGTAGCGTAACAACTCATGTTCTTCCATGTACACGCCCACGCGCTCGACGAGCATTGAGTAACTATGCGCAATCAGGGCGGCCACTACGCCGATGTTTTCTGCCAAGTGATGGCGCTCTACGATTGCCAGATACGCCTCTTCGCGATTCATTCCTTGCGGCATAGCTGCCAATTCATCTTGATAGAGGTACGTGACCACAAATTCGCGCGCTAAAGCCACGTGCTCTGAATCCATTACCTGATTACAGTTTTCCGCCCAGAAGGGAGCGGCGAATCTAAAGAATGCCTCCATTCCACGCTGGTCTACCTCTGTCTCGATCTGCTCAACAAAGGTTTCTTGACCGCCCACCTTCACCGGAACACGGACAATACGCTCTTTGATAAACATAGGGATTGCCTCAATCCAATGCTGACACTTGGAAACCCAGCTGGTGCGCTCAACGCTTCCATCAGTATGCGCCAACAAACCAAAACCTTCAGTGGCATAACGGTTGTGTCCACCTTTACGGGTTAAATCACGTAACTCCTCAATTTTTCCGGGGTGGGTATCGCGGTTGGCATTGGCCAGGCCTAAAAGTTGGGTTTCACCCGGGAAGAAACGCTGTTGTAAAATCAGGTAGGCAGCCGGTCGCTTAGGAGCCCCCTCCAATGCCTCCCGGAATTTATTGGCTAACGCATAGAGTCCTGCGATGCTCCTCTGCAGTCGCTCTAGTTTCTCTTGATAATGGCCTAACCCGCGCCTTCCTACGACTCGTTCCATATCCTTTTCTTTTTCAAGGTTAATTTTCTTGGTTTCTTGCGACTGATAAGCACGTAGCGCCTCTTCAAAATGCCAGATCGCCCCGCGTAATTGCGCATAAGGCGTGGGCCTATTCTGTAGGACAAGATGAATAACACGCGCGACTTGGGTAGCGAGGGCAGAGATACCCTGCGTGGCTGTTTTTAATTCCGGTATCAGGGCGCGCAGTGCTTGCGTATCCACGTAATTGGCGGCAGATAAAAGCTGGGTCTGATTACCAAAGGCGCGGGAAATTCTTCCGCAGACAATCATGCGCCCTTCCTGCTCTACTTGCTCAGCCACGCGCTCAATATTTTCTCCTTCAGTCTTACGGTCATAGCTACGGGAAATTGCCACGTGCACCTGACGGCGCTTAGCATCAATATCTTCACCGGGCCGGACACGCAACAGATCAAATACCGTTTCCTGGTTATACGGAGTATCAACGCGGCCTTGGCCCATAACCCAGGTAACCCATCTATCTTTCCATTTAATTGCCCAGGTAATATCACTTATGATTCGTCCAATTCCTTCATCCTGCGCGCGCTGACGTAAAGTCGCTGCGGCTGGAGCAGGAAGATGCATATGTGCAATAATTTGCTCAAGGGTTGCGGCAGTCGGCTGCTGGCTTAACTGATTGCCGAAGGTATATAAGTCATTAAGAGCAACGGGTAAATAGCTACCGATCTCTGAGTCATCAATTTCTTTGGCTAAAGCGGCATCCATTACTGATGACAAAAATATTGCGAATACATTACCGCTGTCCAAGAAAGGAGTATGTAGCAGGTGTGCGAGTGCGCGGGCGCAGGCAGGTTCCCGAGTTACTACCAACGCATAAAAATCTAATAAACGGTGCAGGGCTTCTCGTTCGTTTAAACCGCGGGCATGATACGCTTCGTGCAAATGCCCGAGTGCAGAAAGGAAACTTATGCCGCTTAATACATCTTCCGCAGAAAGGTGGTAGGTACGGTGAAGATATTCATAGGATAACTCCCTTGCGCGCACCTGTCCCTGCACCAGGTGTAAGCCCAACTGCCCTATAACACCATAATCTAAACCAATACCGTCCTGGGCGGAATTGATATCCATGAAATGGCTGTGGTGCTCAATGAACTCTGCCTTTAATCCTGTTAGTGCCTGTAAGGCATCGGCAACAAAGGCTTGGGCGCTAAAGTGTCCCAAGAATTGCAGGCCAAGCTGCGAGTGCGCAGCTGCGGCAACTCGCACTGCTTCAGGTGCGCCGTTATTAAGAGCAATGGCTACCCCCTGTGCTGTCTGCACGTATTCACCGCCAGCTGCCACAACCGGCATTGCCCCTTGGGCATAGCGGCGTGCCCGCCAAGATTGCGTATCGCTGGGCGCCTGCGCCACCATGCGCACAGGCAGGGCTTGATGAGCAATGATATCTTCTTGAGCTGCTGGCGGTGCGCGGTGCGAGTGATCCGTCGTCCGGCGCGAGGCGGCGCCGGGGCCGCCCGAAAAGACGGCATCCGCCGCGCCCGGGGCGAGA
>CAYNSZ010000102.1:0-5551 GCA_964400075.1 uncultured Planctomycetia bacterium | reverse complement strand
GGGGCGGGCTTCATCGGTTCGCACCTCGTCGAACGCTTAGTTGCTTTGGGGGCGCGGGTCACGGTGGTTGATAACCTGGTTTCCGGGAAGAAAGAAAACCTTGCACTGGTTTTGGATAAGATACGGTTCCTACAGGAAGATTTTGCCAGTGATTCCTGCCTGCGCAAAGCCTTGGCCGGCGCTGACTATGTTTCGCACCAAGCGGCCTTGCGCAGTGTCCCTAAATCCGTAGAGTGCCCTGTTGAGTACCATAGCGTCAATGTGACCGGCACGCTCAAGCTTTTTCTTGCGGCACGGGAACAAGGAATCAAGCGGGTTGTCTTTGCTTCCAGCAGTTCGGTATATGGCGAGCGCAGCGATTTTCCGGAGCGGGAGAACGATTATCCCCGGCCCATTTCGCCCTATGCCGCCACCAAACTCATGGCTGAGAACTACGGTTATATGTTCAGCCACTTATACGGCTTGGGTGTGGTATCGCTGCGGTATTTTAATGTCTTCGGGCCGCGCCAATCGCTCGAGAACCAATACGCGGTGGTGGTGCCGAAGTTTATTACCTGTTTATTGAAGGGTGAGCCGCCTCCGGTTTACGGCGACGGCAACCAGGAGAGGGACTTTACGTATATTGAGAACGTCGTTGAGGCGAACCTGCTGGCGTTGGTAACTGCCGGCATCGAAGGCCAAGTCTTCAACGTGGCGAGCGGCTCTCCCCAGTCAGTGAACAATCTTTTAAGGCTCTTAGAGGATATTACCGGAAAGCGGATTCAGCCGCTCACTTTAGCTGAGCGTCCTGGCGATGTGCGCAAGACCCAAGCTGATATCGCTAAAGCAGGCAGGTTGCTTGGATGGAAGCCCCGGATCGATTTCACTGGGGGATTGAGAAAAACCGCCGATTGGTTTATGAAAAATTTACCGGAGTAAACGTTAAAAACAAGGGAGAACTACCTTGAAAAACGCTTTAATTACAGGAATTACCGGCCAAGACGGTTCATATCTGGCGGAGCTGCTGCTTTCACAAGGCTATCAGGTTTACGGCCTGATACGCCGCTCCAGTACCTTTAACACCACCCGGATTGACCATATCTACCAAGATCCTCATGACCCTAAGGCGCGGCTGCATCTCTTTTACGGAGATTTATCGGACGATGAACAGATTTATAATATTATTTACAATCTTAAACCTTCCGAAGTGTATCATTTAGGGGCCCAGAGTCATGTGCGGGTAAGTTTCGACATCCCCGAATATACCGCCAATATTACCGCTGTCAGCACGGTCCGAATACTTGAGGCAATAAAACGCAGCGGTTATCCGGTGAGATTTTATCAGGCTTCATCCAGCGAGATGTTCGGTTCCGCTCCCACTCCTCAGAGCGAGAAAACTCCCTTTGTGCCCCGCAGCCCCTACGCGGTCGCCAAATTATATTCGTACTGGATAACCAATAATTACCGCGAAGGCTACGGCCTTTACGGTGTTAACGGCATACTCTTTAATCATGAGTCGCCCCGGCGCGGGCAGACTTTCGTGACCCGTAAGATTACGCAGGCAGTTGCCAATATCCTGGCAAAAAAACAAAAATACCTGTTCCTGGGTAATCTAGGAGCCCGTCGCGACTGGGGGTATGCTCCTGAATTTGTCGAGGCTATGGTGGCGATGCTTCAGCAGAAAGAGCCTGCTGATTATGTCATCGGTACCGGCCAGAGCCACTCAGTGGAAGAATTTGTGAACGAGGTTTTTTCCTATGTCGGCCTTGACTGGAAGCAATACGTTAAAATCGATCAGCGGTATTTCCGTCCCACTGAAGTCCAGGAGTTGGTCGCAGATCCCCAAAAAGCGAGGCAAGAATTGCGCTGGCAGCCAAAAATAACCTTCCACGATCTGGTAAAAATCATGGTCGATGCCGATATGCGCTCGGCAGGGCTCAACCCCCCCGGAGCGGGCGATGCGATTCTCAAATCGCAATTTCCTCATCGCTGGTGGGGCGTTGACTGATATGGATTTCTGGCAGGAAAAAAGAGTCGTGGTCACCGGCGGCGCCGGATTTCTCGGCAAGCACTTGGTGCGGCTGCTTGAGCAAAAAAGTCCCAAAAGGATTTTTGTTCCACAAATTGCTGAATTTGACCTTCGCCGGGAAGATGCGATTAAAGCCCTCTATGATGAGGTAAAACCTCATCTGGTCATCCATCTGGCAGCAAGCGTGGGTGGTATTAGCGCGAATCAGAAAAATCCCGGAAAATTTTTTTATGATAACGCGTTCATGGGCATACAGCTTATAGAATACGCCCGGCAGTATGGGGTCGAGAAGTTCGTAACCATCGGAACCGTCTGCGCCTACCCCAAACATACACCGGTTCCCTTTCGCGAAGACGATTTATGGAATGGCTACCCCGAGGAAACCAATGCCCCCTACGGTTTAGCCAAGAAGATGCTCCTGGTGCAATCGCAAGGATACCGGCAGCAGTACGGATTGAACGCGATATACCTGCTTCCCGCGAACCTCTATGGACCCGGAGACAATTTCAGCCCTGAAGTGTCACACGTTATACCCGCCCTCATTAAAAAGTGTTTTGATGCCATGCGGCTTTCTCAGGCGCTTACGGTGTGGGGTACCGGCATTGCAACCAGAGAATTCCTCTATGTTGAAGACGCGGCGCGCGGGATTCTGCGTGCGGCCGAGCAGTACAATAAACCTGAGCCGGTGAATATCGGAGCGGGTTTTGAAATTTCCATTGCCGATTTGGTAACGCTGATAGTCCGGTTAACCGGTTTTCAGGGAAAAATCGTCTGGGATAGGTCACAGCCCGACGGCCAGCCCCGCCGTTGCCTCGATACCACCAGGGCAAAGAGAGAATTCGGCTTTCAAGCTGAGGTCCCTTTTGAGGACGGCCTTAAAAGGACGATCGCCTGGTATAAGCAAAACTGTAAATAGTAAAATGTAAAGTGTAAATTGTACAATTGTACTTTAACAGTTCGGTGTTAATACGCGAGCATGTTAAATCCGAAGCACGAAGCACGAAATCCGAAACAAACAAAGAAAATCCGAAATTCGAATGTTTTAAACAAATAATATACCTGTATCTATTTTCTTCATTTCGTATTTCGGATTTGTTTTGTTTCGCATTTCGATATTCGGATTTCGGATTTAAATTGTAAACACGACTCTGTTGCATTACATGTACAATGTATTGACTATGTAGTATAATCTACATTTTACAATCTACCTTACCTATGAACATTCTCCTAACCGGCGGAGCGGGATTTATCGGTTCACATTTATGCGCTCGGCTCCTTGAGCAAGGGCACTTAGTGATGTGCGTGGATAATTTTATCACCAGTTCCAAGAAAAACATCGAACGGTTGTGTTCGAGGAAACATTTCCGGCTCATCGAGCATGATATATCAGAACCGTTGTATGTGGCCGAAGGACTTGACTGGGTCCTGCATTTTGCTTCTATAGCCTCTCCCAAGCATTATCTTGCCTACCCCATTAAGACGCTCAAGTCAGGCCTCTTGGGTACCCACAACTGCTTGGGCATTGCCAAGGTTAAAAAAGCCCGGTTTCTTCTTGCCTCAACCTCTGAAATCTACGGTGACCCGGTCATCCATCCTCAACCGGAAGAATACTGGGGCAATGTCAACTGCGTGGGGGTACGCGGCTGTTACGATGAGAGTAAGCGCGCCGCCGAAGCATTGACCTACGCCTACATGCGCCAGCATAACCTCACCGTACGCCTGGCCCGCATTTTCAATACCTATGGGCCGAATATGCAGGCTAACGACGGCCGGGTGGTTTCCAATTTTATCATCCAGGCGCTGCGCGGAGAGGACCTTTCAGTGTACGGAGACGGTTCCCAGACCCGTTCCTTTTGTTATGTTGATGATTTGATTACAGGCATTCTTGCGCTCATGAAGGCCGACTATCCCTTGCCGGTTAACTTAGGCAATCCCGTCGAGTTTACCATCTCTGAACTTGCCCAACAAGTCATCCGCCTGACCGCTTCAGCCTCAAGGGTCGTACATCTGCCCTTACCCGAGGATGATCCCAAACAGCGCCAGCCTGATATCAGTAAAGCCAAAGATCTACTAGGCTTTGAGCCGCGGATTTCCCTCGAAGAGGGTCTTAGAAAAACCATCGATTATTTTAAAACCATCCTCAAGAGTTTATAACAAAATTATTGATTGTATGGCCGGTCGCACCACAATCCCTTTAGTCGATTTAAAACAAGAATACGCGTTTCTACAACATGCCCTGCGCAAAGCAATAGCCGCTGGTTTACATGAACAACAATGGATATTAGGGAAAAAGGTTATACTGTTTGAAGAGGCGCTTGCCCGCTTTAGTGGCGTGAAGCGAGCTGCGGGAGTCGCTTCCGGCACGGATGCTCTGCTTCTGTCGCTGCGGGCGCTTGCGCTGAGCCGTTTCAAAAAACCGTATTTTGACCGTAGGGATGAGATTATCACCACCCCCTTTACGTTCGCGGCGACTGCGGAAACCGTTGTACGCAGCGGCGCAACACCGGTCTTTGTCGATATTGAACCAGAAACTTTTAACATCGATCCCACCTGCATCCGGAAGGCAATCACTAAAAATACGGTAGGTATTATTCCGGTCCATCTGTTCGGTCTGGCCTGCGCCATGAAGCAAATTTGCCGGCTCGCCGCCGACCACGGTCTTTTTATCGTTGAGGATTGCGCCCAAGCATTGGGAGCGCAAGTCTTTGGTAGAAAAACGGGCAGTTTCGGCGACTGCGGTGCGTTCAGCTTTTTTCCTTCTAAAAATTTAGGCGCTTATGGCGATGCCGGCGGCATCATTACCAACAGCCCTCGGCTTGAACGTGTGCTTAAGGTATTGCGCGACCACGGCCAGCGAAAGGCCTACGATGCTGTGTATATCGGATATAATTCCCGCTTGGACACGCTCCAAGCGGCGATATTGTTAGTAAAGATGAAGTATCTCGAGGAGTTCAATGCCCGTCGAAGAAAAGCAGCCGCAGCCTATGCTGCCGGGCTTTGCGGCATCGCCGGTCTGGCTGTTCCGGCTGAACCAGAACATTATCAGCACGCCTGGGGTGTTTATACCCTGCGGGTTTTACGCCACCGCGACCGGCTTCTTGAGTTTCTCAAAGAGCAGGGGGTGGGGGCGCGTATATATTATCCCAAGTTGCTTTCGGATATGGAAGCCTTCCGTGGCGCCATGTGCCGCGGTACGCTTTCGGCTGCCCGCATGGTATCAAGACAAGTCATAAGTCTGCCCATGCACCCGTTTCTTACCGCAGAAACCATACGTTATATCACCGAGCATATCAGACGTTTCTTTGGATAGACTGGCTCTGGTGCTACAGGAGAGCATCATCGCGGATAATCATTACCTAAAAAGAGCAAAGGAGGAAATGCTTACATGGATACGCCACGTATAGTCGCGCATGGAGGCTTAGAGCTGGTTGACCGCATTGTCCCTGAAATTGAGCGGGATGCGTTTATCAATAAGGCGCTGAAACTGAAAAGCTACACCATCACTAACCCTGACCTTTCTCTTTTTTATCGGATGGCTGACGG
>CAYNSZ010000101.1:2349-5596 GCA_964400075.1 uncultured Planctomycetia bacterium | reverse complement strand
CCGCATGACCAAAACGGTTTGTGTGTCGGTCATTGGTATTTTGGTTATTGGAATTTGTTTGGGATTTGGTGCTTGGGATTTGGAATTTATTAATACAGCGGGACTAATAATGCATTTTAATATCAAGAATGGTTTGGGCTGCGTTGAGCCCGAATAAGGCTTTGTGGTAGTACGGCGGGCCGGCGCGCACGGCATTGTTTGAGACAGCTACTCCTTCACGGGGCCGGGGAAAAGGAAACCACCGGAAATCAAGTTTTTCGTTGTTGTTTTTGTCGTGAAAAATAAATAGGGCATAGGTATTACCGTAGGGAATATCCTCAAAACGAATGTTCACCATATCCCCCAGAACTTCTACTACTTTATGGGCGAAAATCAGCTTTGGTTCAAGCCAGCTATCCTCATTATCATAGAGGGTCAGTATAAGGTTACCATGCTGCCGGGATTTGATTCCTGAAATTCTCACCTCAATCGCTCCCCGGCTGCCTTCTTCGCCGGCATAGGCTCCTGCCTGAAGCAAACCCAGGCAAAAAAGCCAAATCACGCCTATGCGGCGATATCTTGACGGTGAATAATTAAACCTGAATCTCATAGGCACCAGCTTTGTTTCATTATACCACTATAATACAGGCCGCCATCGTAAGTGATACATTTTAAGTCAGACTTGTTTTGTATCATTTAGACAATCGCAGGATTTCATCCCCTGACTAAAGGCCGGGGATTTCTCTCGGGCGATTAGAATATCATCTTATCCAAATATTTCTCGCTGTAACGTTCCTGATAGGCTTTTACCACCGCGCAGAATGCTTTTTGGATACTTGCTTTGTCTTGAACTGAAAGTCTCTTACGCAGTGACGCTGGCAAGTAGGTAAATAGGTCGGCTGGCTCAAGTTTCTGCTCATACAATGTGATCTTTTCCTTTGACTTTGTCACGCTTTCACCCCCCCGAAGTAGAGAGAAAAGAGTAGAAGGGAGAGAATACGGAGAACGGAGCACAGAGGATAAAGCGTTATTTTTCTCTCTTCTCTCTACTCTCTACTCAATTCGCGGCGTACTGTTTCATAGGTCGCTTTCTCCGCGCCGGCTTCCCGCATATCCTCAATCGCTTTGTGGGAATCCGCGGCATCGACGCCCCTGCAAGCATCGACCAACAATTTTACTTTAAAGCCCCTCTCCAATGCTTCCAGCACTGTCTCCTTCACACAATAATCCGTGGCTAGTCCTGCGATATACAGTTCGCTTATTCTCAACTCATCAAGTAGCTGCCCCAAAGCTTTTTTACGGTTGTCAAACGCCTCAAATGCCGAATAACCGTCGCTCCCGGAATCCATGCCTTTGGAAACGATCCGCGTGTGCTTGGGAAGGAAAAGCCCTGGATGAAAACGCGCGCCCTTGGTCCTCTGCACGCAATGCTCAGGCCAGATGCCGCCAAATTCTTTAAAATGCCTTGTTTTTTTTGGATGCCAGTCCCGGGAAGCAAATACCGGTTTGTTCTTTTTAGTAAACAGCTTAAGATAGGCGTTCAGAACCTTCACCACCGCGTCACCTTCGGGGACAGCTAACGTGCCGCCGGGACAGAAATCAATCTGGACATCGATAATAATAAGGGCTTTCTGGTTCTTCATAAGGCTCTCCTATGGCCCTGACTTAAGCTGCCGGCATCTACCCTCCCATTTTCCCGTGTTAAAACCCGTGATACGGCCAGGGTGATACTTCCGCGGCGTCTGCTTTCCCCGCCTTGAAGGCGGGGTTTGGACGCCGCGGAAGTATCAACACGTCAGGTGGAAAGCGCCGGCAGTCCTACTTCCTTTTTTCATAGCCTCATTGAAAGAGATAACTGCCTGGGCAGTATCGCTGGCGACCAGGCGAATTTTTCTTTCCTCAAGAGCCCTGCGTGTTTCAGAAGGAATCTGCATGGCTGCTTCCGCGCCCCTGCCCACAATAAGCGTATCAGGCCGGTAGTCTATCACTTCAAATAAATCCGCAATGCAAAGCGAGTGCCCCTCGATGCGCCACCACTCCGGCACTATCCGGTCGGGGAAAATAATCAAATCCCTCGTATAGGCCGTGCCGTTAACGGTCATTTCTCCGAATGAATAAAAATCAATGTGCACAAGAATCCTCCGTATGATGATTCTGGCTTTTTGAAAACACCTGGGTAATATTACAGGTCTCGCCGCTCTGCAGAGACCCAAACTGAAGCGTCGATTCAATGATGCTATAGCAGGAAGCAAGAAAGGCGTTGATGCGCGCGGCAAGCTGCTCCTGCTCAGAGAGACTGCAATGGCTGTCGCGCAACTGGAGGTGCGCGGAAAACACAAACATATTCGTGGTAATCGCCCAGAGATGGACGTTAAACAGTTCTTTGATCTCGGGAAAGCGCGTTTTTAAATCGGCACTGAGCGTCTCGATGTTAAGCCCTTCGGGTGTCATTTCCAACAAAACCCTTCCGGATTGCCGCAATATCCCCCATGCCCAGATAAAGATAAGCCCTGATATGCCTAAACTAACCAGCGGGTCAATGATCTTTATGCCGAAGATCATTATCAGCACCGCCGCCGCCACCACCCCCACTGATGAAAGTGCGTCAGCCACCATGTGGTAGAAGACGCTTCTCACATTCAAATCGGTCCTATGATGGCCATGGAGTATAAAAATACTGGCCAGGTTTGCCAAGAGCCCAAGCAGGGCTATCAGAAGCATCGGAACCGTCAGCACTTCTTCAGGAAAAATAATCCTGAGGACCGCTTTATAAACGATAACCCCGACAATCAAAAGGAGAAATAAGCCGTTAATAAAAGCGGCCATAATTTCCGCCCGGTAGAGGCCAAAGGTCCTATGATGGCAGGCGGGATTTTTGGCGATTAGTATGGCCACCAGGCCAAGAGTGATGGCAAAGCAATGGGTAAGCATATGGCCGGCGTCACTGAGCAAGGCGATACTGTTGGTAAAAATACCGCCGAGAAACTCGGCCACCATCACCGCGAGGGTAACACACAAGGATAGTATGAGTTTCTTTTTTTCTACGGTACGGTATTCCAATAAACCTTCATTAAAAATATTCTTTTTCTCCGCGCCAGCCATTATCGCTACCTCCGTGCTCCCTTTGGACAATACTACTCCTATACCTAATATAATATGTAAGACTCCAAGGGCTCACCAGCCAAACATCCTAGGACCTATCTGCTCACTTGAACGGCGGTTAAGCCAAATGAACCTCTCCGGGCTAAAAGCCCGGAGTTTCTTTATA
>CAYNSZ010000101.1:0-2249 GCA_964400075.1 uncultured Planctomycetia bacterium | reverse complement strand
CACAGGCTTCCCAGCCCTCCGCGGTTTCAGTTACCCGGAAGCGGTGCAGGGTCACAGCTTTAACATCCGCTTTCAGCGCATGTTTCTTGGAATCGATTTTCTCACCGTAGCTTTTGGCTTCCAAACGGTAAGAATTATTATCGAAAGCGATGCTGACCTGGGAAAGCCTCAGGATGAGCTGCTGGGCATCCTTGTAGTAAATCAATTCCTGCAGGAGATTGAATAACAGCATTTCCATGTCATTGGCTTCAATCCGGATATCCCGCTGTTCCAGCGCGCTGATCGAATCCAAATCGTCAATCATGACATTGGCGGTCGCCTCGGCTGCCGCCATGAACATCTCCTCAGCAGTCACCCCCCAGGCTTCAAAAGCAACATCAGCTATGGCGATATCTTCAAGAAAACGATACGGCATAATGCTCTCTATTTGATACGTTCGACGGTGTTCAAAGTTCGCCCTTTCGGGCGCGGATGGGATACTACGCCCCCAGTATCAATCCTGAGCGGGCCCCGGACTGAAATCCGGAGTGTCGAAGGATTGATTTTTTTTGCTGCCAGCTGCACAGCTTCTTTTAACTCGTCGCGGACTCTGTCAGTACCCTTACGCAAGCTTTCCCAGGCTACCTTAGCTGAGTCTTCTAATTGAGAAAGTTTTGCCTGAACCCGGTTCTGTTTCCGATACAAAAGAGCTATCTCTTCCTGAAGCTTCATCTTCCCGGCGGTTGGAATCTTTTGGACCCGCCCTTTCAACTGCTCTATCTCGACGCTCCATTGCTTAAGCTTCTCTGTGAGGTTAGCAATGTAGCTGGCGCGCTTATCCATGATACACCCCCTTCACAAAGTTGTACATACCCCAGACTGCCCCTATCCTTTGATATTACCAAGAGGTAAAAAACGTACGACTCGCTGGCTCGTGCCGGCAAGTTCAGCTGCCAAAACCACCTGCCCTTACCCACGGGTAAACCTTGAAATTTTGAGAAAGACGCTTGCTTCACTTATTCCCAAGAAACTCACCAGCGCCCTCCGTATCACCCCGCCCCGAACGGGGCAAGGTGATGTTCGCTAGTCACTACAAGAAGCAGAAAAGGTCAATCATTACCATCTCCCTACCCCCATGCCTGGCTGTCTTCTTGACTTACGACAGGCTGATTTTGCGGGCATGAAGGCCTCTCTTGTCCAAAGGGACACTCAGCTTCAGCAAACCGTTGTGGAATTCCGCCCGCATCTTTCTTGAATCAACGCGATGGCCATACTCAAAGCATGAATCAAACACCAAAGAGCCTCTTTTTGCTTTTACGCAGAATCCCTCTTCTCCGGCTTCGACGCTGATATCGCTTTTGCGTACACCGGGCAGCTCAACCTCTGAGATAATCCTCTGGCCTTTCTCATCGTGATAGGTACTGATGGTCGGACACTCACGCCCAAGCATATCATCAAAGTAACGCATCGTTATCCCCCTTTTTACTTCTATACCCGGGAAATCTTGTCACGTCATGTTTTCAGTTTACATACGCTTTACCAGGGATCCTTTTCCCTTATTTGATTTAGATTTATTTCCCGGCTAAAGGGTTCAAAAATATTAAACAACCAATTCATCATACCCCCGGCTCTATGCCCGGGTATGCTCGCGGTTCTACCTCGATGGACTCATCATCCTTCGAAACCATTCGGCATACTCCAGGGATTTGGAAGGATGGCACTGCCGAAGTATCAAGCGCTGCCGCACGAAGTGCAGGTACGGGTGTAGCTACCTGCCTTGACATCACTGCCTTCCAGAGGCAAATCAGCCTGCTTATAGTCAGCCAAGCCTCCTTTGTAATCCTGCACATTCGTATACCCAAAGGCCATGAGTTTCTTTACCGCTTCGGTACTTGCCTGGCACTCAAAACTCGCGCAGTAGACCACGATAAGCTCATCTTTCTTAAGGAATTCGCTGGCCTTTTTGCCTATCTCAGCCAAAGGCAGAGAAAGCGCGCCCCTGATGTGTTCTTTACGGAAATGCTCTTCGGGCAAAACATCGACGAGCTTGAAAGGTTTGCCGGAATTCATTAACCGGACAAGCTGATTACGGGTGATTTTTTTCACTGTTTCAAACATAGTTGCCTCCTTTAATGAGCAGGTGACTTACGCGAGTGTACTCACGAGCGTAAGTCATAGCCCTCACACCAATTGTAGGTCATTAGAATTAGCCAGGCAATTGGTGTGGGGGTAAAATTCAACTACAGCCGTTTTCGGCGCTCTTTTAGCTT
>CAYNSZ010000100.1:4622-5623 GCA_964400075.1 uncultured Planctomycetia bacterium | reverse complement strand
GTGGTAACCGACGTAAACAACCGAAAGATCGGATTTGCCAAGCAGAAAGCCGGCACCTGTACGGTGATCGCCGATTCTAGCGGCCTGACCCCGACGCAGCTTAAAAAGCAGCAGGGCCTGGTCAATAAGATCAAACAGCGTTACGCCTACAATAAGATTGTGGAG
Source organism: uncultured Planctomycetia bacterium (assembly GCA_964400075.1). GTDB lineage: Bacteria > Omnitrophota > Gorgyraeia > Duberdicusellales > 4484-171 > JAFGHG01. The sequence continues at coordinate 5,458 of CAYNSZ010000100.1, read as the reverse complement.
GAGCTTAACAAGCAGGGTTACCAGATAGTCGAAGAGAAAAAAGAGGCGAAAGACAAAGTGCGGCTGCTGGCGCGAAGGTGGGTGAGTTGAATATGGCACGCCGGGAAGAAATCGAAATTTTCATTACCGATGAGGGCAAAATCCAGTTTCATATCAAGGGGATCAAGGGAGGCCGCTGCGTTGATCTGGCAAAACTTCTGGGTGAGGCCATGGGCGGAGTTGATGAGCTCAACCTGACTTCAGAGTACTATCAGAAAGAAGCAGTGAAGGAAAAAGCCCAGCAGAAAGTAAAAAAGAGCCCGTGATTATTTTCGCACGGCTCGGCTGTCCTTTGGTTTAGAAAGTTAGCGCTCTGCGTTTTAACTGCTTTACAGGTTATGCCGGCCGGTATACAATAGGGCGTCGGAAAAAATCAGGCCGTTCGGTCTTCAGTTTTTCCAAAAACCGGTTTAAATCGCGATAATTGTCCTCAATGGAATACATAGCTTTTGCTTTAAAATACCGGCCGCAAGATTTCGATGAGGTGGTAGGCCAGGCTCATGTGGTCAACTCTTTAAAAAAAGCCATCATCGAAAAGCGCGTCCATCACGCGTATCTCTTCAGCGGCCCGCGCGGGGTGGGTAAAACCTCGCTGGCGCGCATCCTTGCTAAATCGCTCAACTGCGCCAGCGGCCCCACTGCCAAAGCCTGCGGCACCTGCCCCAGTTGTCTTTCTGTGGTCAAGGGCAATTCCCTGGATATCATCGAGATTGACGGCGCCTCTAACCGCGGGATCGATGAAATCAGGACCCTGAGAGAAAACGTAAAACTCTCAACTGCCGGCAGCCGCTATAAAA
>CAYNSZ010000100.1:0-4586 GCA_964400075.1 uncultured Planctomycetia bacterium | reverse complement strand
CAAAATCTACATCATCGACGAAGTCCACATGCTGACTCAGGAGGCGTTCAACGCGCTCCTCAAGACCTTGGAGGAGCCGCCGGCCCACGTTAAGTTTATTTTTGCCACCACCCACCCCCATAAAGTGCCTCCGACCATTCTTTCGCGCTGCCAGAAGTTCCAGTTCAACCTGTTTACCCTCGATGAGATCGTCTCAAAGCTTAAGGCCATTGTCAAAGCCGAGAAGCTGAAGATTCAGGAGAACCTGCTCTATACCGTTGCCCGGACCGCCGAAGGGAGTATCCGCGACGCCGAAAGCCTCCTGGATCAGTTGGTGCCGGTGCTGCTTGAAAAGGGTTCTCTGGATGAGGTGCTGTCGTTTCTGGGGGTGGTCGGGGAAGACAGCCTGAATACTTTACTGAAAAACCTTGTCGGCAATGATCTGCCGGCCTGCCTTAACTTTGTGAATGACTTGGCCGAAAGCGGCAAAGACCTGGGCGTATTTGCAAACGCGTTCATCGGGCATTTACGCAATCTTCTCCTTGCCAAGGTAAGCGATAAGCTTTTTACTCATTTAAGCGAGGTCGCGCCGGCTACCAAAGATGAAATCCTAAAGCTCTCAGCGGCTATCAGCACTACGCGGGTGCTTGAGATCATTGATTTACTGCTTGAGGTCAAAGATATATCCAACCGGCTTAATTCGGTGCGGGTGCCGCTGGAGCTTGCGCTTGTCAAATTCTTGTACCGCCAAGAGGAGGAGACAGAGGCACCTCTGGTTAATAATAAAAAGCCTGAAGTAACGGCCAAGCCCCTGAAAGAGAAAAAAACCGAACCCCCAGCCCCTAAAAATCCTCATTTAGAAATCGATGATGATGACTTTGATTTCATCTGTGAACAGCCAGCCCCTGCGGTTCAGGCTCAAACGCAAGCCCCAAACCCTGATATCGCGGACAATACCTTGGATGATGAACCCGGCCTAAACGATGACCTCTTGCTTGGGCCGATCAAGACCAAATGGAAAGAGGCGCTGACGCATATGCAGAAAACACGGGCAGCCCTGGCCTCACATCTTTCCTTTGCCCAGCCAGTTTCATCAGCCGGGAACCTCATTACCGTTGCTTTTGCGCACGGTGATTATTTTCATAAGGAGATCGTGGAGAACGCCAAAAATATCAGCTTTATCACGGGGATAATCTCCAAAGCCATCGGTAAAGCCGTAGGCATTAAATTCGTCCTGCGGGATTTAGCGCAAGAGCCTATCCAAGCCCCTGGAGCTGGCGACGAGCAGAAACCTAAACCCAGCCAGGACCCGGGCGAGGCAGTATCCGGTGATGATGAATTCTTAAACGAGCTGCTCGATACCTTCGGCGGCAAGTTCCAGACGGATACAGAGTAACACGAATTACACACGAATATACACGAATAAGAAAATTAATGAAAACGAATGGCAGGTGAGATACTTTATAAAGAATTATCGTATTCGGTAGTCGGGTGTTTTTATAAAATCTATAATACGCTAGGCCCCGGCCATAAAGAAGAAATATATCATAAGGCGTTGGCCATTGAGTTTAACAAGCACAATCTTTCTTGCGAATCGAAGAAAAAAATAAAAATTGAGTACGAAGGAAAACTTATCGGCGTCTATCAGCCTGATTTTATCATTGAAGATAAAATATTAGTCGAGACGAAGCCAGCAGTGATGCTCACTCGCGTGTTCGAAAAACAGCTTTATTACTACCTGAAATCTTCCGGTTGCCGGGTTGGTTATTTGGTCAATTTTGGCTCTGATAAGATAGATATTCGTAGAAGGGTGAATTAATTGTCGAATATCTCTTTGTGTTCATTCTTGCTTCTTTATTCGTTTTGATTTGTTTTAAATTCGTGGTAATTCGTTTCTTCATTCGTGGAAATTCGTGTTATGAGTTTTCCTAAAATATTTAACGAGCTCGTCAAAGCCTTCTCATCCTTCCCTGGCATCGGCCGGCGCAGCGCCGAGCGCATGGTGTTTTCTTTGCTTAAGATGAACCGGGAGGACGTCAAAAAACTTTGCCAGGCTATTGAGGATATCCATAACCACGTCAAGCCCTGCGGGCTCTGCAATAACTTCTCAAGTAAAGACCTCTGCTCCATCTGCGCTGACTCCAAGCGGGAGAAAGACGTTGTTTGTATCGTGGAGGAGCCCAAAGATATCATGGCCATTGAGAAGACCTCCCGTTACCAGGGCCTGTACTATGTACTCCTGGGAGCTATTTCGCCTCTGGGCGGGATGAACGCTGAGAATTTAAACCTCCAGAAACTCATCAACCGCATCGAGCGCCAGGAAGTGAAAGAAGTCATCATTTCAACCGATCCCGACAATGACGGAGAGCTTACTGCCCAGTACCTTATCCAGGAACTTTCCCGCTACCCGGTAAAAATTTACCGCATCGCCATCGGCATCCCCCTGGGTGCGCAGATCGAATACATCGATTCAGCCACCCTGGGCCAAGCGCTCATGGAACGCAAAGCTGTTCGCTAAAATATCCCGATGCCGGGACTTTCCGATTTATCCAGCGAATTTAATACTCTATTTACTACGCGCTAGTATAAATCCGAGCGTGTATCACACAGCGGATTTAATCCTCCGAGCCGGCGCGCGAGCCCCCGCTATATACAAAACAGTAAGAGCGGGGATTCGAGCTTGTTTCACTCAGCGAATTTAAAGGGGGGGGATACCTCTTTGTTTCCTTAGGGCGATAGAGGCCTGGATGGGTCTTTTTCACGGAAGGCTTTATATTGCTTGAGATAGTAATCTGCCTGCTCGTGGTCCTGCCGAGCCCGGCTTAAAATGCCCAGTTTTTGATATACTTCAGGGCTATGGAATGGTAGATTGAGGCAGTCTTTAAGGGCCTCGAAAGATTTGTCAAAGTCTCTGGCGGCATATAAGGCGTCAGCCTTAAGCTCCAAGAGCTGCGCCCCGAAAGGCTCAACCGCCAGAGCACCCCGCCCGACAAGGTTCAGGTAATTATCCAGCACATCTTGCGCTTTTTGGTGATCGCCGAGCTCCATGAAGGCGAGTGCCAGAAGATATACGGCGTTGGGGGCCCGGGGGATGCGTTTAACTGCCGGCTCAAGGATGCTGACCGTCTCCTTTGCCTTTCCCTGCCTCAGCAGATTAATTGCCCGAGAGACTTCATTGGCGTAAGGTAAGATTACCGTATCATAGGTATTCCGGGTATTACCGTAACCGCTATCTATTTTGGTATAGAGGGTAGTGTCGTATATGGGAGAATAGGCAAGGCCCCGGGCCGGCTCAAGCGGCTTTTCGTCATTGATTTTATATACCACAAAAGAGACATTTTGATAGAGAGGCGTAAAATGCTTAAGGCTTTGGTCTAGAAATTGCAAGCGTGTCGCAGTCGTTTCTTCTGGAATTACCGGAACTTTACCAGCCAGATACCTCAGGGAATCTTTATCATCAGGAATAAAGAAAGCCCAGTCATAAACAAAATATTTCGCGCCGTGCCTTTTACAGAAAGCATACAGTTCTTCCTCATCGCTGCGGTAGAGCGCGGTAATGAATTCCTCGTATTTTTTCCGTATAGGCAGGTTTTCGAATTTGGGGTGGACGATTTCCGGCCGGCCGGTGTTCAACAGGATCATCGGGCTTACAGAGATGCGGGCAAGGATGGGGTCAGAGGCTTCGGTGTGGGAAGTTATCCAGTCGCATAGCTCGCTGAAACTGGAAGGGATGAAGCGGTCGGCGTAGCCGGGTTTAAGGCTGGTTCCCATAAAATTTACGCCGAGCAAAATTAACAGGATAACTTTTACCAGAAACTTATAATTATTTTTAGCGGGTAAGCAGCCCCAGAGAGCCACGCAGGCAAAAGGAGCAGCTACCATTAATATGCGCTCTACCATTACCGATAGTATCAACAGCACCAGGGTTACGCTGGCAATCAGTGATTTTGCTTGCGGCTCTTTTCTTTCTTTCCAGAGCAGCCAGAATGCTCCGATTATTCCCAGGGGAAAAGTGAATTTGCCCCGCTGCCATATTTGGGCGAGGGTAGGCGAGTTGAAAGCGCCCTCCCATAATTGCCGGGCGTTAAAGCTTAAGAGCAGTGGATTATCGGGCTTGTGCAGGATAAATTTCAATTTTTCAAAAAACAAGCCAAAGACATGGGAGTAAGCCTGCTCATGGGGGCCAAAGATATTGCGGATAAACACCATGGCAAAGAATAAAGCTAAAACCAACAGAAGCCTTACCCCCGGGTGCCTGAACCGTCGCAAGAGAAAGTAACCTCCTGCCATGCTGTAGCCGGCGCACATAAAAAAAGACAAGGCAAAACCACTGGTTGCTAATACCGGGACCAGAAAACTTGCCGCAAGCACTATCAGCAAGGGTAGTAAGAAGTTTTTCAAAAGCTGCGGCTGTTTCGCGAATATCCAGAAGTAAAATACAAGCATGCATAAATAGATGAACTGGCTGAAATGCCAGCAGGAAAGTGCGATAACCATAAGCAGGCCGGTTATTACGCCTATGGCCGGCCGGGGCCGTTTGTCCAAGAGCATGGCCATGAGCCAGGCGCTGAGCAGGATGAATACTAAGGCGTAATCTTCGTATAAAA
>CAYNSZ010000099.1:0-5665 GCA_964400075.1 uncultured Planctomycetia bacterium | reverse complement strand
CCATTTTTTTAGGTACCTCTATTCTTTGCGTTGTATAACTGTGGCAGCAGCCTTGGGCATGCTTTCGTGCTCGTGTCTGGCCGCTGACACTAAATTCGAGGTAAACCTTGATAAGAAAAAAGTCAGCCTTGGCTCAAGCGCTAAACTCAAACTGAATTTTTATGGAGTTCAGAGCATTCCCGCGCCCGAACTTCCCGATATAGAAGGTTTTAACTGGCGTTACCTGGGCCCTTCGACCAGCATCTCCATCGTCAATAGCCAGGTTTCAAGCAGTATCACGCATATCTACCAGCTTTTCCCGCTTAAAACCGGCACCTTTACCGTGCCGGCGATTTCTGTTGAGCACGAGGGAAAAGCGTATGTTTCAGAGCCTATAGCTATAGAGGTGCTTGAGGCTTCTTCCGCGGTGCAGGAGAGCGAAGCCGGAGCCTCCGGCGGCATCGAGAATCTTAAGGAAAGAATTTTTCTGCGCCTCGAACCCGGTAAAAAAATCGCATATATCAATGAGATTATCCCGGTAACCGTGAAACTCTATATTAACAATCTCGCCGTACGTGACCTGCAGTTTCCTGAAATCGCCTCAGAGGGTTTTTCAATCGAAAAGTTCACCGACTACCAGCAGTATCAGGAAACCGTCGGCGGCGTACTTTTTGACGTGATTGAGTTTACCACCGAAGCTTTTGCTTCGCGTACAGGAGAATTAGTCTTAGGGCCGGCCCAGCTTGAATGTACGATGCTCTTGCGGCGGCAGAGCCGGCGGCCTTCTCTCTTTGATGATTTTGACAGCTTCTTCGGCTCTGATTCTTTCGGCGATTTTTTCGCCTCCTACGAGAGTTATCCTTTGCGCTTATCCGCGCCTGAAGCGGCGGTCCTCATACAGGATGTACCGGCTGAGAACCGGCCCGCGGACTACAGCGGCGCGGTCGGAAACTTCACGCTTACGGCCGAGGCAAGCCCTACCCAGGTAGCTGCCGGAGACCCGATAACCCTTCGTCTGATTGTTTCAGGCAGCGGCAATTTCAAGACGGTAAAGCAGCCGTCAATTGATTTTGGCAAAGATTTCAAAACTTATGACCCGCAGGCAACGCTTGCGAAAGACAAGATAGTATTTGAGCAGGTCATAATTCCCAAGCGCGAAACCGTTACTGAGATTCCGGCTGTTCATTTGAGCTTTTTTAATCCCCAGAAAAAGACCTACGAAACACTCACGCAGGGGCCCCTGACAATGAGCGTCAGCAAATCACAAGCCCAGGCAACTGCAGGCATTATCCAGGATTATGGCCAGGCCGAAGGGCTCAAAGAGCCGCAGACGCTGGGAAGGGATATCGTCTATATCAAGGAGCATCCTGGTGGCTTGCGTAAAAAAGGCTCTTACCTATATACTAGTATCCTGTTCCTCTGTTTCTGGCTCTTGCCGGCGGCTGCTCTGGCAATAGGGCTGCCGCTCTACAAAAAAGCTGAGCGCCTTAAAACCGATTCACGATACGCCCGCAGACTGCGCGCGCCCAGAGCAGCCCGCCAGGGTCTTGCCCGAGCGAAGCGTTTACAATCCGACGGCGGTTCGCAGCAATCCGGCGCGGCCGCAGGGCAGTTCTTTGATGAGGTATACCGGACTCTGCGTGATTATCTTGCGGATAAACTACATTTGCCTGCCGGCAGAATAAGCGCTGATTCAGTCTGTGTTCTGCTTGAGCAGAAAGGAGTTGTCGTACCGGCAATCCAAAAGGTGCGAAATATTTTTTCACAATGCGATATGGCACGTTTTACTCCGTCAGGATTCAGTACCGCTGATAGAGCGCGATTGTACGCTGACCTTGAGCAAGTTATTGACCAGCTTGAGCGCAGTAAATTATGAAAACAGAATTAAAGAACAGATTGGGTAAGTTCGCGGTGCGCCTACTGGTTGCTTTGCTTCTGCTTGGCCTAGCTGTCAAGCTCTACGCTGCAGACGCAGACAAGGAGCTTACGGCGCGGTTTTACCGCGGAAACCTTCTCTATGAGCAAGCCAGTTACGATGATGCCATTGCCGCGTATAATGATATCCTTACTGCCGGTTTTGAAAGCGGACCGCTCTACTATAATCTAGGTAATGTGTATATGAAGAAAGGTGCCCTGGGTAAAGCTTTGGCCAGCTATGAACAGGCCAGGCGCTTCATGCCGCGGGACAGGGATCTTGATTCCAACTACCGCCATGCCTTGTCCCTGGTTAAATTAAGCCAGGGTCTGTCCCCGCAGAAAGGTTTCAGAGCATTTATTGATGCCGGCTTGACTAAAGTTTCCCTTGATGAGCTGACTATTCTTTTGTTTGTTTTATATTGCCTTGGGTTGGCTATGGTCGGCGTAAGTTTTGTATTTCGGCTGCCGAGCTTTTTGCGGGCTGGAATAGTAGGCCTGATTTTTGCTGTTTTTATTGGAATAGGCGCCTGTGTTCATATGAAAGCGCAAGCCCTTGGCAGAGAGGCAGTGGTAATCGCTGACGAAGCCCGAGCACGCTTCGAGCCGCGCGAAGATGCCACAGAGCATTTTACCGTTTCGCAAGGCATGAAACTTGAGGTATTGCAATGTAAAAACGCATGGTGTAAAATCAGGCGGGCCGATGTACAAAGCGGTTGGATACAGCGTGATCTTCTTGAAATTTTTTGAGCCTGTTTTTGCTTGGAGTAAAAGGAGCGATGTCTATGGATAAAGACAAAGACACGGTTGAACAATTTGAGTTTAAGGCCCAGATGAAACAGCTGTTGCATATCATAGCCCACTCTCTGTATACCCATCCCGAAGTCTTCATGCGAGAGCTCATCTCCAACGCTTCCGACGCTCTCAACAAAGTCCGTTTCCTTAAGCTGACCTCTGAAAATATTCTTGAACCTGACGCCCCGCTTTCAATCCGCATCGAGGCTGATTCGAATTCCGGTCATTTTTCCATCGAGGATACCGGAATCGGCATGAGCCGCGAAGAGCTTATCGACAATATCGGCACGGTGGCCCGTTCCGGTACTATCGAATTCCTGCAAAAGCTACAGGCACAAAAGAAGGAATCTGGTCTTGATTTCATCGGCCAGTTCGGAGTTGGTTTTTATTCGGTATTCATGGTCACCGACGAAGTCACTATCGAAACCCGGCAGGCCTCACCCGGTTCAGGGGCTTTTCGCTGGAAGTCATCCGGCCAGGGTTCCTTTACCGTAGAGCCTATCGAGAAGTCGACCAGGGGCACAAAAATATATTTTACGCTCAAAGAAGATTCCCGTGAGTTTTCCAAGGAATTTACGGTTAAGGAGACTATCAGGAAGTACTCCAATTTCGTGGATTTCCCGATTCTGGTAAACGGCGATAAAGTCAATACTACCACCGCCCTCTGGCATAAGCGTACGGAGGATTTGTCCAAATCCCAGGTTAATGAATTTTATAAGTTTCTGACGAACGATTTCAATGAGCCTCTGGTCTTTCGGCATTTCTCCCTGGAAGGCGACGTCAACTTTAAAGCCTTGTTGTTCATACCTTCTCAGGCCCCGATTGATTTCTTGCGCCATGAGCATGAGAAATCGCTGCAGCTCTATTCAAACAAGATACTCATCCAGCAGGACGCCAAAGCACTTTTACCGGAGTATCTGCGATTTGTGAAAGGCGTGCTCGATACGGAAGACCTGCCTTTGAATATTTCCCGGGAGCTTGCGCAGGCAAGTCCGGTAACCGCTAAGATACGGGCAGTTTTAGTCCGGGAAATCCTTGCCTGGCTTAAGCAATTAACAGAGACTGGGTCTGATACCTATGCCGTATTCTATAAAAATTTCAGCCCTCTGCTTAAACTGGGCGTCAGCTCGGATTTTACCAACCGGGAGGCGGTCGTGGAGCTCTTGCGTTTTGAGTCATCGTTGACTCCGCCCCAGGAATTGACGAGCCTTAAAGATTACTGCTCGCGCATGAAGCAGGATCAGAAGGCGATTTATTATCTCTCCGGCGAGCGCCAGCGCGACCTCAGAAAGGCACCCCATTTGGAATATTTCCGCAAAAATGGCATTGAGGTCTTGCTGTTGACTGAACCGGTTGATGTTTTTACGGTTCCGGCGATCGGCGAGTACCAGAAAATTTCCCTCCAGTCCATAGAGAAAGCCGGTTTAGAGCTTGTCCCGGAAGACCGGATAGAAAAACCCCAGGACGCGCTCTCAAAATCTTTGCTTTCGCTCTTCAAGGAAATACTCAAGGACAAAGTCGAGGATGTCGTGCCCTCCAAACGGCTGGTTGATTCGGCGGTTGCCCTGGTTTCGCAAAAAGACGCCATGGACGCCCAGCTTGAGAAAATGGTGAAGTTCATGGACACAAGCTACAGCGCCCGGAAAAAAATCCTTGAAGTCAACCTCACGCACCCCTTGATTACTAATTTATCCCGGCTGTATATGGCAGACGCGGCAAGCACCATGCTTGCCAAATATATCGAACATTTGTATGAAGGAGCGCTGCTCATTGAAGGAAACCTCGCCACTCCTTCCGATTTCATAAAGCGTATGACCGAAATTATGCAGGATGCCACCAAGTAGCGGCCTGTAGCCTCGGGGTTTTAATATCTATGCAATTAAATAACCAAGCTCCAAGAAACAATAGCCAAACAGTTTGGAATTTGTATCTTGGTTATTGGTTATTTCAAGTAATAAGTACAAGGTAACGCTAAGACGAAAGCGTCCCGTTTAAGATGGAGTGAAGAACTACATTGCGGGAAGTTCTCTCGAACTATCATTAAGCCACTATGGGCAAAACCGCCCCGAGGCATCTTGAGAAAATAAAACGCGTAATCTTTGCGGCACGAGATATTGTGGTTGCCGGGCATATCAATCCTGACGGCAAAAGAAGTGGTGCTGTCGATATGCTTCCGGGAAAAAAAGCAAGAAGGTACGGCGGGTGAACCTGCGCTTCAAGGGAAAAATCAATGTTTCCGGCTTGGCCGCGGCCTTCGGCGGCGAAGGCCATTTCGATTCCGCCGGTTGCTTTATACCCAATAAACAGTCAGCCATGGCCGCAGTGCTCAAAAGAGCAAAGCAGCTTGTGCAATCGACAGGCTGGTGGGATAGTGCGATAATCTCTTTATGACTCAAGATGATAAGATTCAGTTATTGCCAGCTTCAACCAGAGGGTCCTTTTCTTTGGAAGAGGTAATTGCGAAAAGGCGCAGCCGGCGTAAGTTTAAACAAACCCCGCTTACGCAAGCTCAGATCAGCCAGCTACTCTGGGCAGCGCAGGGCCTAACCTTATCCGAAGGCGCCCAGCAACTGCGGGCAGTCCCTTCAGCCGGAGCACTCTATCCTTTAGAACTTTATATGGCTTGCGCAGAAGGAGTATTCCATTACCTGCCCGATGAACATGCGTTGTGTAAACTCGGCTCAATCGATGTCCGCGAAGCTCTCTCAGAAGCAAGCTACGGCCAGGGCTGCGTGAGCCAGGCACCGCTGGTTATAATCATAGGCGCTGTTTATTTACGGGTTACCCAAAAGTACGGCGAGCGTGGCAGGCGTTACACGGATATGGAAGCAGGTCATACTGCCCAGAATCTGCATTTACAGGCGGTAGCTCTTAGCCTTGATTCGGTTCCGGTAGGTGCCTTCAATGATGCTGCGGTTAAAAAAATATTGCAGTTACCTCAAGGTCATGACCCGTTGTATATTATTCCGGTAGGATA
>CAYNSZ010000098.1:0-5677 GCA_964400075.1 uncultured Planctomycetia bacterium | reverse complement strand
GAACGCTTTGCAGCTTTAAAGGCGCGCCAGATTCACCGCACCCCAAACTGCCGCGCCAGCAACTCGAGCGTCATGTTCTCCGCGATCACGTCATGTGGAATCAGCACATACTGCCACGGCAAATGCCGCGTCCAGGGTCTTACCGCAGCCCACGTCTCCCTGCAGAAGCCGGTGCATCGGGTAAGGCTTAGCTAAATCAGCGCAAATCTCGGCCACTACCCGCTCCTGATAGTCGATGAGCGTATGAGAGAAGTTGCGCCGGAGGGCGTCGAGGGTTTCGGGATTAAACCTGCAGGGCATCCCCTGCTGACGCCGGTGCCGGGCTTTGCGCAGGTAGACTAAAACTTGAGAAAAAAACAACTCTTCAAAAATAAAGCGCTCCCGGGCTTTCGCGGCAGCTTCCCAGGAAGTAGGGAAATGCATCTCTTCAAGACTCTGGGCGATATTAGGGATATTTTTATCCCTGCGCACCGTAAAGGGGATGGCATCGACACAGGTACTCCTGCAGGCATCAAGAGCTTCCCGGACGGCGTTACGCATAAACCGCTGGGAGAATACGGCCGGCAGCCGGTAGATACCGATGATCCTGCCCACGCCCAGGGAATCTGCCTGAGGATTTTTTTCAAACTCAGGAGCGACGATCTGCTGGCCCTGCTTACCTTGCTGCAACCTCCCATAGACCATGAGCTCATCGCCGGCTTTGACCGTATCGGCTAAGTAACCCTGATTGAACCAGACGCAGGGGACGCTTGCGGTTTCATCTTCCAGGATAATTTCAAAAATGTTGCGTACCTTGGTTGTACGCACAAAGTAAGGGAATTGCCGTAGGTGGCAGGTGCGCACCGTGCCGCGGCATACCGCGAACTCTCCGATAACCAGCTCGGCTATTTTTTTCACGCTGGTACGGTCCTGGTAGCGGAAAGGGAAATAGTATAAAAGATCCCGGAGGCTGTAAACACCCACGGAATTAAAAACCGCTTCCCGGCGCGGCCCCACACCCTTGAGATAACGGATAGCTTTTTCTTCCATAGGCTAAGGCTTGACACCTGGACGAAGCGTAACCGCCAAGCCTCGTTTGAATCGCTTATAGTCCTCTATAATCGCAGCATGGTCAAAGGCCATAGCTTGAGGCAGCTTCTCTATCTTAAATACCCGGGCTCCTTTGGCGTCAGAACACGCTTTAAGTTTTCCTCTACCGCGGCCGAAAAAGGCGACCGAAACAGTATGAAAACGCTCATCACGCTCCGGCCGGGAATACACCTTAAACTGTCCGGCATCTAGGAAATCCAAACTGGTCTCCTCTTTCACCTCGCGCACAACCGCCCGCTCGACGCTTTCTCCGTAGTCGACAAAACCGCCGGGCAAGGCCCAACCAAAGGGAGGATTGCTGCGCTCGATCAGAACAATGCCTCCCTGATATTCAATGATGCCGTCGACAGTAAGAAAGGGGCCTTCTGAAAGTTTCTTTTCCATATAGGATAGGTAACCTAAAACATTTTTCTCAAAAATTTTCAGGGCGGCAGCGGAACGCAGAGCGAACACCACCTTCCGTAGGCTCGGGCTTTTGACCTCCCTGACGTAGCGGAACACTTCCTGGGCCATAATCTTGGAAACAGCCTCATAGGGCAGGCGCCCGGTTCCACAGCCGAGCGCGCAGAAGGTAAGGGAAGAGATGTGCTTTGCTTGAGCCGAGCGAAGCGCCGCAGCGGTTGCCCTACGGATAATATCATAGTTAGTCTTATAATCCTGGTTCATGGTAACGGCGTGAATCACATAACGCGATGGCAAGTTTCCTGCTGAAGTTATCCGGGCCTTACCGAGGCCAACCGGGGCATACTTGCGCGCGGCAGCTTCGATGCTGAGACCGCCTTTTTGCCTGATGCGCCAAGCAACTCCGCCAGCCATCTGCATGGTACTGCCGGCGGCATTGACAATAACTTCAGTCGCGGCGTCGGTTATATCCTGCCTGGCCACGAGTACCTCAAGGTCTTTTAATTTCATGCGTGCTCCTTGTTCGTTTGGATTCATGGGTTGGATGTTCGAGATATTTCCTTTGGCAGGCAATAATCCGGCGGCTAAGCCGAAACGCCGCCGCTTTGGTCGTGACTGCGCCTAAGGACTGTTCCTCCCGTATTTTTTTCAGAATCACCCCGATAAGCGGGCCACTGGAAAGATTGAATTTCTCCATAATGTCATTGCCGTTGACTAAAGGCACAAGCGGTTTCTTTTTCTTTTCCCGGATATGATCGCGCAGCAGGGAAAGCATTATTTTCTCATGCCGGCTACGGCGGGCGGTGCTGGTGAGCGGCCCCCGGGTCGCGCGCCAATCAGAGAGAGAAAGCAGTATCACCCCTGCTCCCTCATCCTGGGTATCGCGGAAAAAATGGTACAGGGCGCGTGTGGTCGGCGTGATTTGGTCGGCTAAGTACCCGGGCCGCAGGTGCCAGAAGATTAATTTCTGCAGCATTTCTTTTTCCCGGCCGGAAAGCTTGAGCCTCTCGCAAAGTTCACCGCTCATGCGGCTGCCGATTTTTTCATGCTCGTAAAAAATGGTGCGTTTTTTTAATTTCTTCTTGGCATCGGGCTTACCGATATCATGCAGGAGGCAGGCCAATTTTATTATCTGCGCGCGGCTGCGGCCCTGGCTGACTTCCTGTCCAAGATAGACGCTGATATCACGTTTGTGTCTCAACTTTTTGGCGCAGAGCAATTCAAACTGCCGCAGGGTTTCCTGGGAATGGCCCCAGACATCAAGGTGATGAAAGCCACCCTGGGTAACGCCGCGGCAGTTAGCAATAAAAGGCAAGACCTCGTCAATAATGCGCAGCCGGTCCATCAGCCGGATAGTTTTATAGGAGAGGGGTGCGGATAAAAGTTTAAACAGCTCCTCGGCAATACGCTCCCCCGATACTGAGGCAAGGAGCGCTCGGTTTTTTTCCATGAGCCGTAAGGTGTCCGCGGCTATGGTAAAACCGTATGTCGCGGCAAGACTAAATCCCCGCAGGATGCGTAAAGGGTCATCACTGATCACGCCCGGACCAGGAACCCTGATAAGTTTTCGCTTAAGGTCCCGCAGGGCCCCGCAGCAATCGACCAACGGCAAGGCTTGCGTACGGATATCGACCGCCAGGGTATTAATGGTGAAATCCCGAAGGCGCAGGTCCTCGGGCAGGGAGGCGGCGCGCATACGGCTGAAATCAAAACGGCAGGGCCTGGAGGCCTTCGGCTCAATTACCCGAAAGGCTTCCTGGGCCTCATCCAGCACGATACATTTGGAATGGATTCGCCGGGCAAATTCCCGGGCAATGGCCACCGTGTCCCGCTCAACGCAAAAATCAAAATCGAGCAGAGCCTTTTTTACCCCCAAGCAGGCATCGCGCAAAAAACCGCCGACCAGCCAAAGACCGACTCCGCGAGCTGTAGCTATACGGGATATCAGGCTAAGATGCGGGATGGCCTTGAGGCAAGAGGTAAGCCGCGCGGTCTGCATTGGATTACACGAAAGGATTGGGTAATCTATCTAAAGTTTCTCGAAGACGTGTTCTTCGACAAAAATAGGGGCATTCGTCCGTATCGCGAGGGCAATGCTGTCTGAAGGCCGGGCATCAACCACTTTACAGGCGCCATCGTATTTGAAATAGAGCTTAGCGTGAAATGTCCCCTCGATGAGGTCATCGATAACCACTTTTTCAAGCACCCCATTGAAAGCGGAGATTATCGACAGGATAAGATCGTGGGTGAGGGGCCGGGGAGGCTTAAAACCGCTCAATTTCATCTTAATTGACGCTGCTTCATTCATGCCGATGACAATGGGCAGGACTCGCTCGCCGGCCTGCTCCCGCAAGACGACCACCTGTTCTCGTTTTGCTTCGTCGATGACAATACGGGAAAGCTCTGCCCTGATCATTTTGATTTTTTGTTA
The DNA here is from genome assembly GCA_964400075.1 of uncultured Planctomycetia bacterium. Lineage (GTDB taxonomy): Bacteria > Omnitrophota > Gorgyraeia > Duberdicusellales > 4484-171 > JAFGHG01. Next base: position 1,755 of record CAYNSZ010000098.1, on the reverse strand, counting down.
AAGACGTCCTTCAACTCCCGCATGAACTGGTTAATATCTTTAAACTGCCGGTAGACCGAGGCAAAGCGCACATAGGCCACATCGTCAAGCTTGGCCAGCTTCTCTATTACCGTCTCTCCGATATGGTGCGCCTCGACCTCCTGTTCATACCTTTTCTGAAGCTCCACTTCAACCTCGTTTGCCAGATTCTCAAGATTCTCCATACTGATAGGCCGTTTCTCGCAGGCTTTCAACAGGCCATTGAGGATTTTCTGACGGTTAAAGGGCTCGCGCCGGCCGTCCTTCTTGATGACCATCAGGGCAGTCCGCTCCACGTATTCATAGGTGGTGAAGCGCTTGCCGCAATTCAGGCACTCGCGCCTACGCCGGATGGTGGTTGCCTCGGACGCCTCCCGGGAATCCACCACCTTGCTTTCGATATGATTGCAAAAAGGGCACTTCATGGTACGGCAACTCCTTGGCTGCACCTATCCGGTAAATCCTCAGGCTTCATCGCTCTTAATTTTATTCCGGCTTCCTTTAAAAAATCAAGGGCCATGGTGTCGGGGTAGCCACCGCAGGCAATGACCTCCACGATACCGGCATTAATGATCATCTTCGCGCAGATACTGCAGGGGGTGTTGGTAATATACAGCAGGCTTCCCCGGGTTGATACACCGTGCTGGGCAGCCTGTAGGATGACATTCTGCTCCGCGTGGAGCCCCCGACAAATCTCATGGCGCTGGCCTGAAGGGACTCCCAGTGATCCCCTAAGGCAACCGGTAACATCGCAATGGGCAATACCCCGGGGCGCGCCATTGTAACCGGTAGCCAGGATCTGTTTATCTTTTACCAGCACCGCTCCCACCTGCCGGCGCAAGCAGGTTGAACGTTCGCACACCAGAAACGCGACCTTCATGAAATACTCATCCCAGGAAGGCCGGATGATTTTTCTCCGGGCTCGCTTATCCGCCAAAAGTTTCTTCTTCGGCATGGAATTATAATTCTTGATAGAGGCTAAAGGCGCTCATGAAAGCCACGACCTCAGCCCGCAACAATGTAAGCTCTTGCGCTGAGTTGCGGTTTACAATCGCCCGGTCAATAAATCCGGCGATGGTTTCGATGTCTGCCTCGCTGACTCCACGGGTAGTAATCGCAGGGGTCCCGATACGGATACCGCTTGCCACCGCAGGCGGCTTGGGATCAAAAGGAATAAGGTTTTTGTTGACCGTGATATTAACGCTCTCAAGAAGGCTTGAGGCGTCTTTGCCGCTGATTTCCCGGGAACGCAAATCGACCAGGAAGAGGTGGTTATCGGTCCCGCCGCTTACGATGCGAAAACCTTTTTCCTGCATGAGGCTGGCAAAATGCCGGGCATAAGACTGTACCCGGCGCTGGTATTCGGTAAACTCCGGCTGAAGGGCCAAGCCAAACGCGACCGCTTTGGCGGCGATAATATGCATCAGGGGGCCGCCCTGGATGCCGGGGAAAACAGCGGTATTGATTTTTTTGGCAAATTCCTGGCGGGTGAGGATAAATCCCGCCCGCGGCCCGCGCAGAGTCTTGTGGGTGGTCGAGGTCACAAATTCAGCCCAAGGGCAGGGATTAGGGTGAAGCCCGGCTGCGACCAGGCCGGCGAAATGAGCCATGTCCACTAAAAGATACGCTCCCACCTGGTCGGCGATTTTCCTAAATCGTTCGAAATCAATAGTGCGGGGGTAAGCGCTGGCGCCGGCGATAATCATCTTCGGTTTATGGCGCTTGGCAAGCTCCTCG
>CAYNSZ010000097.1:0-5705 GCA_964400075.1 uncultured Planctomycetia bacterium | reverse complement strand
TTCAGGATAGGTTTGTGTGGTGACGCTGGAGTTAGCAAGCCGCGCAAAGATTACGATGCCCGTTGTATCTCATGGCTAATGCAAAAATCAAATATCAAAAATAAAAATGACAATGTAAAATTCAAAATTTTTAATTACATTTTGATATTTGATTCATAAAAGATACGGCCTCGTTACCCTAACCGTTACCGCCCGCCAACTTAATCTTATGAGGCGGGACTTAAGAACTACACTTGCCGGCAGCGGGTTATTAATGCCCGATTCTCATATTTTTCTTTACAAGTATATCGGCACATTGTATAATTGAGCGTCTTTGGTGAAGATTATGAAAGAATTAAAGCTCGGATTACCAAAAGGCAGCCTCCAGGAGAAGACTTTTGAGCTTCTGAGTAAGGCCGGTTTCAATATCTACCTCGGCCCCCGCTCCTACTTCCCATCCATTGATGACCCTGAAATAAAACTCATCCTTATCCGCGCCCAGGAAATGTCCCGCTATGTCGAGGAGGGGGTGCTTGATTGTGGTATTACCGGCGAGGATTGGATCCTTGAAAACCGTTCCGATGTCGCGCGTCTTGCTGAGTTGCTCTACGCAAAACGCACCCTCAACCCGGTCCGTTGGGTCGTGGCCGTGAGGGAAGACTCCAAAATCCGCACCCTCAAGGACCTGCAGGGCAAGCGTATCGCTACCGAGCTCCTTGAATATACCAAGCGTTTTTTCAAACAGAAAAAAATCGACGTCCACGTCGAATTCAGCTGGGGCGCCACCGAGGTAAAAGTTAAAAGCGGCCTGGTCGACGCCATCGCCGAGCTTACCGAGACCGGGGAAAGCCTGCGCGCCAACGGCCTTAAAGAGATAGCGACCATTTGCTATTCCACTACCCAGTTTATAGCCAACAAAAAGGCTATTAAAGACGCCTGGAAGAAAAAGAAGATGGAGCACATCCTCCTGTTGGTGCGGGGGGCGCTTGAAGCTCGGGATAAAGTTGGCCTTAAGCTGAACGTCGAGGAGAAAAATCTCAATAAAATCCTCTCATTGCTCCCGGCCCTTAAAAAACCGACTGTTTCATCGCTGACCATTCCCGGCTGGGTGGCTTGTGAAGTGGTGGTAGAGGAGTGCCAAGTGCGTAAGCTCCTGCCGCTCTTAAAAGAAAACGGCGCGCAGGGAATTATTGAGTATTCGTTGAATAAGGTCATTCCCTAAACTGGTTTTACACAGGGAGGAATCCTATGCCGTGCGGAAGAAAGCGAAAGCTAAAAAAAGTCAAACGACATTGGTTTAAGAAACGAAGAAAGCAGCGGCGCCACAAGACGCGATAAGCTTCGATGAGAGGGTACCTTTTTGTTATTCTCTTTCTTCTTGCTGCTCCTGTTTCATTTGCAGGAAGCCAGAAGAGCGATGCCCGCCTTTACGGAAGCTATCTCAAAGGGCTCTTATATCTGCAGCGGGGCGATTATGAGCAGGGCCTGCGGCAGCTTGAGAAGGCAAAGGCAAAAGACCCGCGGTCTGTCCATGCCCGCTTAAAGATTGCCACGGTATTAATCCGCCTCGGCAAGACCGAAGAAGCGATAACGGTCCTGCGCGAAGCCAAGAAGCTTGATCCCGACAATCTTGAGATCTCTCTGGCCCTGATTTTTATCTACTCCTACGACCAGCGGGATGAAGCGCTTGAGGTCGAATACGAAACGTTGCTTACCAAGGCACACCAGTTAAAGCCGGCTGATGTCGCCATTACCGAATATCTCGCACAATATTACTTCTATAAAGGAAAGTTACCAGAAGCTATAGCTCTTTACCAAACTATTATCAGCCAGGAACCTGAATATGTGGACGGTTATTTCTGGTTAGGATACCTCTATAGTGAAAGCGGTGATTCCCCTCAAGCGGTCGCTTTTTGGGAGAAGGGCCTTGGCATCAACGCTGACTACGCGCCGATACTCAATTCCCTGGGTTATACCTGGGCCGAGGAAGGAGTGCGCCTTGATGATGCTGAGACCATGATCAAGAAAGCCCTGGTGCAAGAACCTGAGAACGGCGCCTATCTAGACAGCCTCGGATGGGTCTATTTTAAGAAAGGCAAATTAGAAGACGCCAATAAATATCTTGAGCAGGCGTTACAATATACCCAGGATCCTGAAATCTACGCTCACATCGGGGATGTCGCGGCCGCGTTAGGTAATGTCGAAAAAGCCGTTGAATATTACCGGCAGGGCAGTGAGCAATTTCCCGAACATGAAGCATTGCAGTCGAGGTTGAAAGTCTATGAAGGAAACGGTCAAGGAACTCAAAACCAAAGCGACGCACATTAGAAAGCTTATCGTCAAGATGCTTGCCGCCGCCGGCAGCGGTCATCCCGGCGGGTCTCTCTCTTCTACTGAAATCGTAACCTGTCTTTATTTTTCTGTCATGCGGCATAAGCCCAGTGACCCGTGCTGGCCTGACCGCGACCGTTTCCATCTTTCCAAGGGGCACTGCTGTCCGGTGGTGTATGCGGCGCTGGCCCTTGCGGGATATTTCCCCCTCGAGGAGCTCATGACTCTGCGCAAGCTCGGTTCACTCTTGCAAGGCCACCCTGACCGCCGCACCCCGGGTATCGAAGTCGCCAGCGGCTCGCTGGGCCAAGGGCTTTCCATAGCCCTGGGTATGGCTTTGGCCGCCAAAATCGACCGGAAAGATTCGCGCGTGTACTGTCTTATGGGCGACGGTGAAATCCAGGAGGGCAATATCTGGGAGGCAGCCATGGCCGCCGCGCATTTCAAACTCGATAATCTTTGCGGTATTGTCGATTACAACCGCTTTCAGATCGACGGCCGGATTGAAGAGATAATGAACCTTGAGCCCCTGGTTAATAAGTGGGAGGCATTTGGCTGGCATGTGCATCAGTGCGACGGCCATAATATCCATGAATTACTCGAGGCCTTTGCCGAGGCAAAAACCGTCCAGCAAAAACCCACGGTCATTATCGCTCACACCGTCAAAGGTAAGGGTGTTTCGTTCATGGAGCATGTGGTCGATTTTCACGGCAGGGCTCCCAACCTCAAAGAGCAGTCAATCGCGCTTAAGGAGCTCGATGATATCGAACGTGACGAGAGAGCACTTGATACTTCGAGCAAGCCAAAGAGAGATTAAAGTATTCCTTCGATGTTACTTAGAATCCTTCGAAGGATACTAAGTCCAACGAAGTACAACCCTGGCTGAACCCCGGCCTCTAGGCCGAGGAAATTGGAGGGTAGATAAACAGTCATGAAACCTGAACCAGTAAAGAACGAACTCAAGCCCGAAGCGATGTATGCCCGCGACGTGTACGGTAAGACGTTGGTCGCGCTGGGCAAGCAGGACGAGCGGGTGGTGGTCTTAGACGCTGACCTTTCCGGTTCTACCCGCACCAGCTTATTTGCCAGAGAATTTCCCGGCCGGTTTTTTAACTTCGGGGTTGCCGAACAGAACATGATGGCTACCGCCTGCGGCCTGGCCGCCAGCGGTAAAATAGTCTTTGCTTCGACTTTTGCCATGTTCGCCACTGCCCGCGCCCTGGATCAGGTGCGAAACTCAATCGCCTACAACAAGTTTAACGTTAAAATAGTAGCGACCCACGGGGGATTAACCGTGGGTGAAGACGGCGCCTCGCACCAGGCGCTGGAGGATATAAACTATTTCAGGGCAATACCAAACATGCGCATTGTGGTGCCCTGTGACGGGCCTGAGACTGAGCAGGCGGTAATCGCGGCCTATAGGGAAGATGGCCCGTTTTATATCCGGCTGGGCCGTTCCAAAATCGCCACCGTCGCGAACAAAAAAGACTTTGTCATCGGCAAAGGATATATGTTGAGGGATGGTCCTGACTTAGCCATAATCAGCTGCGGGATCATGATTGAGGAATCGCTCAAGGCCGCTGAGCTCCTTAAGGAAAAGGGCGTCCAGGCGGCAGTCGTCAATATCCACACGCTTAAACCCATTGACGAAGAATTGATTTTAACCCTTGCTGCCAAATATCATAAGTTCCTGGTATGCGAAGAACATCAGGTAATCGGCGGGCTGTTTTCCGCGGTGGCGGAAGTGACAGCCAGAAAACTGCCTGTCCTGCTTGAATCTGTCGGGGTTCCGGATGTATTCGGCCAGTCAGGCGCTCCGAGGGAGTTGATGCAGCACTATGGACTCTCGGCTCATTGTATCTTTGAGAAGGCCCTCGCGTTCCTGCGCCGGTAGGATCACCCTCCTCAGTCCGGCTAAAATCAACCTTTACCTGAACATTATTGGAAAGTATGCCAATGGCTTTCACCGCATCGAGAGCGTTGTCGAGCGGCTCTCTTTGTGCGATGAATTGACCATAGAGACTCAACGCAGCCCTTCCATTACTATCACTTCCAATCTTTCCTGGATTGCTACCAAAGACAATCTCTGTGTTCGCGCAGGGCAGCTCATGCAGCGGGTTTTGCGCATCCGCCAGGGTTTCCGTATCAGCCTTTTCAAGAAAATACCTGTCGGTTCAGGCCTGGGTGGAGGTTCTTCAAATGCCGCCAGTACCATTATCGGCATTTGCAGGCTCCTGGGAATGGATTTAAGCCTGGCCCGGCTGTATCAGCTTGGCAGCCGCCTGGGTAGCGACGTCAATTTTTTTCTTTCCCAGAGCCCCTTTGCTTTGCTGAGCGGCCGCGGCCAGAGAGTCTTGCCCCTGGACATAGGTACTATGTTCAAGCACCGCCTTATCTGGCCGGGATTTTCGCTCTCTACTGCTAAGGTTTACCGGACCGGCAGCACGAGACTAAAATTGACAAAATTTTTTAGTAATGTTAATATAATCAAATACGCCTTACAGCGGGCTGACACGTCCTTGCTGGAGGATACTGTCTTTAATATTTTAGAGAAAAAAGCGTATTGTGCTTGTCCTAAACTTAAGAAGGCAGCGGCTTTTTTGAAAACTCGAGGCGTGCAGGCGCACATGACCGGCAGCGGGAGCGCCTTTTATACCATAGATACTCCGACGTCGTCCGAGTCCTGCCCTGAAGGGCAGGGAAAGAGTAGTCAGCCAGTATCAACCCTGAGTGCATCCGAAGTTTTAGCACAGCGAAGTCGAAGGGTTGATAACTCTGTCGCGGGAGCAGCTACATCCCTGGCCACGTCTTCTTTGCGTTCCCTGGCGCCTAAAGCATGGCTCATTTTTGACGCGCAAACGTTTTAAAAAGTCAAATGAGGCCGCAACTTACGGAACGCAGTGAACGTAAGTTGCGTGGCCGAATTTGTACTTGATACCTACCTTGATAGAACGATGTAGGTAAGTGTCAAGTATTAATTCGACTACGGCCTTTTCGCTCGTCTACTCGCGAAAAGACCAAGTCTCATTAAAGGAGGAGGTTCTATGGAGATCACAGAGGTCAGAGTATCACTTCGGGAAAATGAGGGCAGGCGTCTTAAAGCGTACGCAACCGTCACCTTCGATAATTCCTTTGTGGTGAGGAACATCAAGATTATTGAAGGCAACAGCGGCCTGTTCGTGGCCATGCCCGCGCGCAAACTCAAACAGTTTTGCCAGCGCTGCGGGAAAAAATGCGACGTGGGCAGCCAGTACTGCAGCCATTGCGGCGTTCAAATGCCCCCCGCTCCCAAAGAGTCCGAAGAGAGCCGCCAGGCAACGCATCAAGACCTGGCGCACCCCATAAACCAGGAATTCCGGGATTATTTGCAGACCAAGGTCCTGGAGGCATACAAT
>CAYNSZ010000096.1:5475-5750 GCA_964400075.1 uncultured Planctomycetia bacterium | reverse complement strand
GGAGGGCTAAATCCCAATGCGCTCAAACGGCCCGTGTCAAAGACCCTGTCTTGAGCCAGCAATCGCACTCGCGGCCCGATATAGGGCACGGCCAAAAGAAACTTCTGAAACCATCCTGGTAGGGAAGGTGGCAGGTTTACGCCTAAGGCTTTGCTCATGACCGTGAGAATTTCAGCGACGGTTAATATCTCTTGGTCGGCAACGAAATAAGTCCCTTCCAGACAAGCATCACAGGTAAGTGAGAAAAGTATTGCCTCCACTACATTTTCCACGTA
>CAYNSZ010000096.1:1095-5465 GCA_964400075.1 uncultured Planctomycetia bacterium | reverse complement strand
GTTGGCTCCTCCATTAATTAATGGGAGCCAACGCCGGCGCAAGAGATACAAGAGCCAAGATATGAGATGTGGTTCATCTTCCCCATACACCATGGGCGGCCGTAAAATAATGACTGGCAATCCCCGGCTGCGGAATTCAAGCACTGTTTTTTCCGCCTCAATCTTGGAGCGGCCATAATGATTCAGAGCCCGGTAGGGCAACCCCTCAGTCAACGGCACTTGCTCGTTGCCGCTTACGACGGCAACTGAACTCAGGTATACCATACGCCAGATTCCAAGCCCCAGGGCAATCTCGCAAATATTTTTTGTCCCGGTCACATTGGTTTCATAAAGCAGTGACGGTTTTGTATCGCTTACCTTGGCAGCACAGTGAAAAATGATATCAATGGGGTACTCCGCCAAGGACTTGAGTGAATCAGGCCGGCTGATATCCCCCGTAACCAGGGTTGCGCCCTGGTCGCGCAAGAAAGCAGCTTTCGTCTGGTTACGCACAAGACAAAGCACCCGGTTGCCAGGATCATCGAGCAGCCTGCGGCACAGATGCCTGCCGATAAAACCGGTCGCACCGGTAATGAGTATTGTTTTTTCTTCCTCCATTATATTTCAGGAGTTTTTCGCCAAAGCTTTAATCCGGGATAGGCGCGCGTCTAAAATCGCTCGTATCTTGGCCATATCCTGCGTGGATACGCACCAGCCGATGCTGCCGAGATTATCTTTAAGCTGGGCAAAGGTGCGGGTGCCGACAATAGCTGAGCTGATACCCGGCTGGCAGATATTCCAGTTAATGGCAAGCTGGGTCAAAGTCCTGCCATAGCTCTGGGCAATCACCCGCAGAGCTTCAAGGGTATCCCGGTTAATGGAAAAATAAGGCTCCTCGAATTCTTTTCGTTTTATCCGGCGGTTCAGATCATCGGGAACAGGCACGCCGCCGAAAAAAAACTTGCCGGTCAAAATACCGCTGTAGAGCGGAGCGTAGGCTACAATAGCTATGCCCCGGCTTTGGCAAAAGGGAACGATTTCCTCTTCAATGCTGCGTTCAAACATACTGTATTGCGGCTGGAGGCTGTGCAGGGGGCAATGGTTCATAAATTCTTTCATCTGTCCGAGCGAATAATTGCTCACCCCCACTGCCTTGATTATACCTTTCTGAAAGAGTTGATACATCAGGGCCGCGGTTTCACCAATGTCTGTATCCGGGTCAGGCCAGTGTACCTGATACAAATCAAAATAATCAGTCTTAAGGCGCTGCCTTGATTCATCTACTTCCTCAAGCATTCTCTGCTTGGTAAGGTTATGGATGATTTTCGGTCCATCCCAGCTGAGGCCGACCTTGGTGGCAAGAACTATGCTGCTTCGTAGTTTGTTCTTTTGAATAAAATCTCCAATAATCCGTTCTGAACGGCCGCGGCCGTATATCGGAGCTGTGTCAACGGTAGTGACGCCCTCCTCGATTGCCGAACGCAACACCGCAACCGAATCGCGGTCTTCCTGCCTGCCCCACCAGACATCGCCGCCAAATGCCCAGGTTCCCACGGTGATTACCGAAACCTGTATGCCTGAATTTCCCAGGGTTCTATGCTCCATGCTGAATTATTCGGTTTTGGATACGGTACTATCGTCAAGGGGGGCAGGTTTTATTAAAGATTCACACCTGCGCTTACGAAAGATGAGATGCAGATTGCGAACGTATATCAACAAACCGCAGGCTTGGCCGGCGATGAATACCGGGTCTTTACGGTAGATGGAATAAAAAAGAAGCAGGAGCCCTCCGCCGATACTCAGATACCAGAAGCCGATAGGAATGACGCTCTGCTTTTTACGTTCACTGGCCAGCCACTGGATAAAGAACCGGCCAAAAAAAAGAATCTGGCCAACGAAGCCAACCGCAAGAAAAAAGAGTTCAGCTTTTATCGGTAATTTCATAGCGTATCAGGCGCCGGCGCAGCCAGAAGACCCCCCAGAGGTCAACGATACCTTCACTCAGGCGTTTAAAAGTTTTATACTTGGTTACCCCGGCAATCCGCTCCTGGTGAGCGACCGGCACTTCTTTGACTGAAAAACCCCTGAGCTTCACCAGATAGGTAAAAAAACGGTGGAAATTCCTGAAAAAGGGAAAATGTTCCAGGACTTCCCGCTTGAAGACACGAAGAGCGCAGCCGGTGTCAAGGGTTGTATCGCCCAGTACTAATTTTCGGGAAAACTTTGCCGTGGCTGATGAGAATTTACGCAGAAAAGCGTCCTTTCGCTGTTGGCGTACCCCGATGATTAAATCATACTCTTGGCGAAAAGCGATAAGACGTAAAATCTCTTCGGGAGGATTCTGGCCGTCGCCATCGAGCATGATAAGCCAACGGCCTCTCGCAGCGGAAAACCCAGCGCAAAGAGCTGCGGATTTGCCCCGGTTGCGCGCAAAGGAAATGATGCGTATCTCCAAGAACTGTTTCTGCAACGCCTTTAAAATGCCGAGCGAATCATCACCGCTTCCGTCATTGACGTAGATGATTTCGTAGTCAGCCGGCAGTTTTTCGACAACCGGCTGCAATGCCGCGTGGAATCGCACGAGCGCTTCAGCTTCGTTATAGATTGGCACGATCACTGAGAATTGCATGGATGTCATTTTTTTACGATAGCCACATCGAGGGCATAAAAATCGTGCTTGGAATATTTATACAGCGCTTGTTTAACCAGAGGTTTACTATTATACGCTTGCGGGTTTAGTTGTTCAAGCGTACGAAGCATTTTGTCCGGAGGGAACTCAAGCTGGCTGTATGTACGCACGATTAACACGGCGTCAGGATTCCGGGGAGGGTTAAAAAACAAGGGTGTGTCGAAGGCGAGAACGTATGAATCAGGAAAATATATTTTGAAATTGCCGGCCATGACCACATCTTCAGCGACGATGACTCCTCGGGAAAAACCCGCCTCTTGTACCAAGCCGCAAAGAAGGTCATAGGGCCGGTTTTGGGGAACAAATTTTGCACGCGGGGAGGCAAACACTATTCTTCCATAAACCGAGCCCGCGGTCCCCACGACACAGAAAATAATAAGGCCGATAAAAATTTTTTCTTTCCTGCCGGCAAGAAAATCCGCCTTCTGGCGCAGAAAAAAGTAGAGCGGCCCAACAAAGAGCAGTGGCTGCATCCAGCGCACTTTTATCCTTCCCACGCCATAGATGAATATCAAGGCGATAACCATAACCGCCGCGAAAGCGAAAAACAGCTCAAGGAACCGCTTTGCCTTGGCCTGAGCCGAAGGCAGGTTCTGCGAGCGTTTAAAACCTTGGGGAAAGAAGAGCGCATAGAACACGACAAGGGGCAGCACAAATAAAAAAGATTCTCTCAAAAGTTCAGCCAATCCGGTAAGGCTCGACGCAAAATGGTTAGCCGTCTGTATATTAAAATCAACTACATCGGAGGTAACCAGGCCGCGATTATTACTACACCAGAAGGCATGCGGCGCCAGGATCAAAAACGCCGGTAACGCGGTCAGTATAATCTTTTTATGAACTAATACGCGGCGGTAGTCTTTGATGCATATCCCGGGCAAAAGAAGGACAACGATGAACACAAGATAATTATATTTGCTTAAAACACCCAAACCGATACATACGCCGAACAACAGATAGGAAAACGGCTTGGGATGTGCGATAAGTTTAAAGAAAATAAAGAGCGTGGCTGAACAAACCGCCATGAGCACTATCGAAGTGGCTAAATCTTTATGCATTATCCAACTGAAGTTATAAACCATAAACAGAGAGACAGTGCTGAAGATAGCTGAAAGAGTCTGGTTGAGTACAACTTTTGACAGCCGAAAGAGAAAAAAGTATAAGCAAAAGATAAGGCTGTTTTTAAGGAGGGCCAGTGAAAAAACGCTTAATCCGAATATTTTAAAGAAAAGAAGCTGAAGCCAGATGTAGAGCGGCGGCTGGGAATTGTAGCCTAGCTTAAACCCTTCCTGGATATACAAAACCAGTTCCGCCTCATCCTTTGCCAAAGAATTAGAAATGAGCAAACGCAGGCATAAGTGCATAAGCGCGTAGCCGGCCAAAAGAAAGATAAACAGCTTTTCGAGATTTACTGGTTTACGGTTCATGGCCAACATAATCTCAAGCAATCAACTATCACAAAACAGCATAGTTACCAATCCGGGGTTGCGGTCTTGCGGACGGTTATCGAGGAAAGCTTTATCACGCCGGCAAACTATTATCTGATCCTGGCCTTGCTGAAAGCGGGCATCAGCGAAACAACTCCTTGGTTGTGGGGCGGGTAAAATAGAAAAGGTTGTAAAACAAGAAGGCAAGAGACGCGAATAAAAAACCTCCCCAAATTATCTGGGTGAAAATCGCTTCCTGCTCATAGCCGGGAACAGCT
>CAYNSZ010000096.1:0-1040 GCA_964400075.1 uncultured Planctomycetia bacterium | reverse complement strand
TATGAGGCCATAACCAATGAAGAAAAAAATGAATCGCCTAGACCAATTTTTTTTACCAACCAAGCCTATGCCGGTGATAACGCCAAGAATAGATAAAGCTGCGGCAAGGCTGATAAAGGCAAGGGGAGAAATCATCGCAAGGTCCATAGCAAACAATGCTTTGAGGGCGGTAAGTATTGACAGAAGGCACCACCACATGTACCCAAAACATGATAAAACAATCCAGAAGATGCCAAACATTTTAATTTCGAGGTTTTTACTGTCTTTCATCTTTGCAACCGCTTCCTAACTCATGCTGATAGGGACAAATCAATTCGACGCACCACAGCCTTTAGGCCGTGGCTTGCTCATGATTATGATACTGAGCGGCGCCTATACTATCCGCGCCCTGAAGGGCGCGGATTTGGCGCCGTCGAAGTATAAACCCGGCGCCTGTTACGTGCAACTTTTGCTACTGACGGCTATACACCTGCCGCAGGGGCCCAGACTCAAGGGTGAGCATTTTTTTATCTTCAGTCAACCCATACCGATAGGTTATCGTATAAGGTAACGGCCCTATGCCGGTGCAATCCGACTCGTGTACGAGGAAGGTTAGGGTATCGCCTGCCTGGGAAAGCGCGCCGCCGCTATTACAGGAACCAATAGTTTGGAATGAATCCGGATAAAGGCTCAAAGTCATGGGCATGGCGTACTCAAGCCTTCCGTCAATAAACATTGCCTGGCGAATCCAGGAACCCGCATACCCTTGGCCGCCGGCACGGGGAAGAGCTTGGATTTGACTATCCATCTGGGTATCTCTTTGGCTCTCCCTAAATCCGGAATTATTCGCTTTCTGGGATATCTGCTTAAGAATTTTGTCGGCAGAAACGATGCCGCCTACCGAGTAGCCGATAAAAAACACAACCGCCAGGGCTGAAACCCCGATAATTACTATGAGCAGCGGCTTATTAACACTTTTTTCCTGTTCCATAGGAAATCGTTACTGATAAATCTTTCGCTTTGACCGGCTTACTTAACAATATAATACTGGTAATCCGGAC
>CAYNSZ010000095.1:0-5767 GCA_964400075.1 uncultured Planctomycetia bacterium | reverse complement strand
GATACCGGGTAAATTCTCTTACGAGACTTTACCCGGACTCGGCAGATATCAATTCGACTAAGGCTTTTTCGCTCGCTTACTCGCGAAAAAACCAAGTCTCATTGAAGGAGGTCCCATGAGTACCGGTATTACCCTCATAAACGAAAAAGTCAAAAAAGAGAGCGCCTTCATCCAGAGCCTTTTGTCTGAGATAGGTAAGGTCATTATCGGCCAGGAGGTAGTCATAAACCGGCTCCTGGTGGGGCTCCTGGCAAACGGCCATATATTAGTCGAGGGCGTTCCCGGCCTGGCTAAAACTCTGTCAGTCAAGACTCTGGCCGGAGCAATCAACACCAGATTCCAGAGGATTCAATTTACTCCGGATTTGCTTCCCGCTGACCTTATCGGAACGCTGGTATATAACCCCAAGGAAGGGAACTTCACCACCAAAAAAGGCCCCATCTTTGCCAATATCATCCTGGCTGACGAGATAAACCGGGCGCCGGCAAAAGTACAGAGCGCCCTGCTTGAAGCCATGCAGGAGCGGCAGGTGACTATTGGCGAGCAAACCTTTGCCTTGGATGACCCCTTTTTGATCATGGCCACCCAAAATCCCATTGAGCAGGAAGGCACCTATCCTTTGCCTGAAGCCCAGGTTGACCGCTTCATGCTCAAAGTTAATATCACCTATCCTAACCGGCAAGAGGAGCAACAGATCCTCAAGCGCATGAGCTTCACTGATATAAAGCCGAAAGTGGCGGCAGTCGTAAGCCCAAAGGATATCATAAACGCGCGCCGGGTCGTGGATGAAATCTATATGGACGAGAAGCTCGAGAAGTATATCCTCGATATCGTGTTTGCTACCCGAGAGCCCCAGCAGTATAAACTTGGCGAATTAAAAGACCTCATCCAGTATGGAGCCTCCCCCCGGGCTACCATCTATCTTACCCTGGCGGCTAAGGCTTACGCCTTTACTCAAGGGCGCGGCTACGTAACCCCTCAGGACATAAAGAGCATCGGCCTTGATGTGCTGCGGCACCGGGTCATTGTCAGCTACGAAGCCGAAGCCGAGGAGAAGACCTCTGAGGACATCATCAAGAAAATATTCGATGAGATAGAGGTTCCTTGAGATCACGAATTTCCACGAATTGGAGACGAATTACCACGAATGAAGACAGATGAATCACGCTTTAAAACTTTTTAAACGGTGACGCTTATTCATTTCCCCCCTTTATTTATCCCTATTCGTGGCATTCGTGTTAAACGAGTATGATACCTAAAGAGATTTTGCAAAAGATACGGCGCATCCAGATAACCACCTCCCGTATGGTCAGCGACACCTTTGCCGGTAAATACCACAGTGTGTTTAAAGGCAGAGGTATTGAGTTTTATGAGGTGCGCGAGTATGTCCCCGGCGATGAAATCCGTAGCATCGATTGGAACGTTACCGCCCGCACGGGTCACCCTCACGTCAAAAAATTCATTGAGGAGCGGGAGCTAACCGTGATACTCCTTCTGGATGGATCAGGCTCATCCCGTTTCGGTTCGCGTTGTATGCTCAAAAGCCAGCTCGCCGCTGAAGTTTGTTCCGTGCTTAGCTTTTCAGCAATTCAGAATAATGACCGGGTGGGCTTGATTATATTTACCGACCGGATTGAGAAGTTCATCCCTCCTCGTAAAGGCTTGCGCCAGGGTCTGCGGGTGATTCGTGAAGCCCTTTATTTTCAGCCGCAGGGCAGGCTGACTGATATCAGCTGTAGTCTTGATTATTTAAACCGGGTGAGCAAACGCAAGACCGTTGCCTTTATCATTTCCGACTTTTTCGCCGGGGATTTCAAGCGGCTCCTGACGGTTAGCAGCCGCCGCCATGATATTGTGGCAATCGGCATCAATGATCCCCGCGAGAACCAGCTGCCTCCGGCAGGTATTTTCACTCTGCGCGACGCCGAAACGCAAAAGCTCTTCGTCATTGACACCAGTGATGCTGCTTTTCGCAAGCGGTACCATCAGAATGCTCTTCGGCAACAAAAGGAGCGGGTGGAGCTATTCCGCTCCATAGGCATTGACAGCATCTTTCTGAACACGGATACGCCCTACGAGAATGAACTCGTGCGTTTTTTCCGGATGCGCCAGGCACGGCTGCGTTAGATGAAACTTTTTTGCTTGAGTTTATTCGTACTGCTCTTCGGGGTGCTTGCGCTTGGCTTTGGCCAGGACATAAAGGATATTAAACCGCCGGTCGCTTTTGCCCCGGATTTTTTTTGGGTCTGGCTTGCGCCGGCAGCAGTGATAACTGTTGCTCTTGTCCTTGGCGGCTATTTCCTGCTTTCGAAACTGCGCAAAAAAGAGAGCCCCTTGCCGGTCACGCTAAAATTACCGTATCAAATCGCCTTTGAAGCCTTGCAAGCACTGCTCGCTCAAAACCTGCCGGCCCAGGGAAAAATCAAAGAGTTTTATTTTGAGCTCTCCTTGATCGTGCGACGGTACATCGAAGCCAGGTTTTCCTATAGGGCTGCGGAGATGACTACCGAAGAGTTCTTGCAGGTGCTCAGCCAGACCAGCTATTTAAATGATAGCCAGAAAAATCTGCTCAAGGAATTCTTGAACCATTGCGATATGGTCAAATTTGCCCGCCACGGGCCGAACAAAACAGAAATCAACCAGAGCCTTGCGGCCGCGCGCCAATTTATCGAACAGACGAGCCTTTCGCAGGAAACCGAGGCCACAGCAGAACCATGACTTTTAAGAGCCCCTGGATATTTTTTTTGCTCCCGCTGGTAACAGTTTTTGTTTACTTTTTTAAGCGCCGCCTTCGCCAGCCAGGCCTTATTTTTTCTTCGCAGCAGCTCCTCGGGCCAGGTTCAGGGGGCTTAAAAGAGAGCCTAAAAATCTTCGTAAGCGATAAACTGATCTATCTTCGGGCGCTTTCCGTAGTGCTGATTCTTATTGCCCTGGCTGGCCCGCGCCTTGCCTTGGAAAATACCCCGGTTTATACCGAGGGTGTGGATATGGTACTGGCTCTTGATTCTTCAGGCAGTATGCTGGCGGAAGATTTCACCATAGGCGGCAGCCGCAAGAACCGCTTGGAGGTAGTCAAGCAAGTAGCAGCTGAGTTCATAAGCAAGCGGCCCGCTGACCGTATCGGGCTGGTTACCTTTGCCGCTTTAGCCTACACAGTCTGTCCTTTAACCTTGGACCATGACTGGCTTAAGGAAAATCTAGCACGTATTGAGATCGGCGCTATCGAGGACGGAACTGCTATTGGTTCCGCTATCAGTTCTTCACTCAGCCGCCTGGTTAGTTCCCGGGCAAAGAGTAAAATCGTAGTCTTGTTAACTGACGGGGTCAATAATGCGGGAAAAATTTCTCCCCTTGCCGCAGCTGAAGCGGCCAAGGGCTTAGGGATACGGATTTATACCATTGGCGTCGGTACCAGGGGGCCGGTTCCCTACCCGGTCCAGGATATGTTTGGCCGGCGCCAGTATCAGCATGTCACCATTGACCTCGATGAAGAAGTTCTGTCTCAAATTGCTTCCGTAAGCAGCGGTAAATATTACCAGGCTACCGATGCCGGCCGCCTGGCGGCAATCTATGAGGAGATCGACGCGCTTGAGAAGACACGGATGGAGGAGAGCGGTTTTCGCCAGTACCGGGAACTGTTTCCTTTTCTGCTTTTACCGGCGATGTTTTTAATTGTATTTGAGATAGCCCTGGTGCAGGTGTGGTTGCGCATGGTACCTTAATCGACCAGCTTAAATCCCGCCGCAGGCGGGATTTAACCCGCCGAAGGCGGGATGAATGCATGTCGATTATCCCGCCGGAGTCATGGGAAATTTCCTCAGGAAATTTCCCATGTATATAGCGGAGGCGGGGAAAGAAAGAGAAACCTCGGCCTTTAGGCCGAGGAGATTCATTTCCGCTTTTCCGAAGCGACTGAAAAAATTCCCTGCCTCGCCGGTAGGCAGGTACGGGTGTAAGCCCGTGGAGCTTCAAGATGAGATTCGCGGCAGGTTTTTTTGCGGTATGGTTCTGGTTGGTGGCTTTGACCGCGCTTGTTTGGTTCTGGGCGTTCAAGCATAAGCGTAAACTCATGAGAGCCTTTGCCGATGAGGAGCTTCTTGCTTTTCTCAGCCAGGAGGTCAGTTTCAGCCGCCAGAAGATAAAAGCAGTTCTTTTGATTCTGGCCCTGGTTTTGAACGTCATAGCCCTGATGCAGCCGCAGTGGGGATTTAGCTGGCAGGCGGTGAGCAAACGCGGTCTCGATATCCTGGTAGCCATCGATACTTCGAAAAGCATGCTCGCTTCCGATATTAAGCCAAACCGGCTCCAGCGCTCAAAGTTAGCGGTTAGGGATTTAGTAGAAAACTTAAGCGGCGATAGAATCGGTTTAATCGCTTTCTCCGGCAGCGCCTATCTTGCCTGTCCGCTTACGGTTGATTACAACGGATTTCTGCTCTCGGTAAATGACCTCGACACTACCACCATTCCCGTGGGGGGGACAAGTCTTTCCAGCGCTATCGAGCGCGCCCTTGATACACTCAAAGGAGTTGAGAAAAAATATAAAGTAATGATTATCATTACCGACGGAGAGGACCATCAGGGCCAGGCTCTTGCTGTTGCCCAGAAAGCGGCCGAGGCCGGCATCAAGATCTTCTGCGTCGGCGTTGGCAGCCCCGAAGGCGAATTGATCCAGGTTACGGACGAATCCGGCAAAAGTTCATTTCTTAAAGACGCTGACGGCAACGTGGTCAAGACCAGGCTCAATGAAGAGCTGCTGGAGCAGGTTGCCTCTCAGAGCGGCG
The DNA here is from genome assembly GCA_964400075.1 of uncultured Planctomycetia bacterium. Lineage (GTDB taxonomy): Bacteria > Omnitrophota > Gorgyraeia > Duberdicusellales > 4484-171 > JAFGHG01. The sequence continues at coordinate 986 of CAYNSZ010000095.1, read as the reverse complement.
GAGCTTACATCCGGGCAAGCGGGGCAGAGTTTGGATTGGAACTTCTGTACCGCGAAAAACTATCCTCAATGGAAAAGCGCGAGATTAAGGCTTCCATGGAGAAGTTCTATCACCACCGTTACCAGCTGTTTATCGCTCTGGCCTTAGGTTTGTTGATAGCGGAACGGTTCATCGTAACCATCAAAAAGCATGAAAAAATATAAGCATACGGTGTTGTTAGGGTTAAGCCTGCTTATGTGTTTTGGCCTGGATGCCGGCCAAGCAAAAAAGAAAGTAAAGGAGGGTAATTTATTATATAATAGAGGAGCATTTGCCGAGGCGCGCCGGAAATACGAGGAGGCATTAGGCGAACAGCCTGAATCGGACGTCATCAATTTCAATCTCGGCGCAGCTTCGTATAAAACCGGAGATTTTGAATCAGCGATAACTCATTTTGAGAAAGCCTTGGTCTCAGATGATCCTGCGCTTGAGGAAAAAGCTCTTTACAATGCCGCCGGCGCAAAATACAAACGGGGCATAGCTAAAGAAGAAACCGACCTTGCTGCCGCGATCCAGTTACTTGAGCAAGCCCTGGAGCAGTATCAGCAGGCTCTTACCATAGATGCAAACGATACTGACGCATCCTACAATTATGATTTCGTGAGCAAGGAATTGGAGCGGCTTAAGTCTAAACAAAAAGAACAACAAGAAAGCCAAGAACAGAAAGAAAAGCCCGGGCAAGAACAAAAAGAGAAGCAAGAAGGGAAGGAAAGCGAAAGCCAGGCAGCCAAGGAGTCGCAAGACCAACAACCCGCTGAGCAAGAGCAGCAGAAGGAACAAGGGCAACCTGAGCAGCAAGCAGCCGGACAAAAGGAGCAAGCCGAAGCCAAGGAAAGCGCAGCCATTGAGTCCGGAGAGCAACCGGCTCAGCCTGAGTCTGGCCTTGCGCAAGAAGCTTACCAGAAGTTATCAGAAAAAGAAGCGCTCATGCTTTTAGAGAACTATCA
>CAYNSZ010000094.1:5040-5790 GCA_964400075.1 uncultured Planctomycetia bacterium | reverse complement strand
GGCACAACGTCACAAATAAGCGACAGGGCTACTAAATCCAAAACCGCGGAGCAATCCTTATCGGTCAATACCTGGAGCAGTTTATAGGAAAGGGCGGCGGCGCTTAAATCCGGGAAAGGGTAGACTGAATCCTTGCGGTGGGGATTGATTACTATTGAAGAAAGCGAAATATCTTCCTTGAGATGATGGTGGTCGATGACGATAACATCCATGCCCAGCGACCGGGCAAGCTCTATCTCAGCGGAGGCGTTGGTTCCGCAATCAAAAGTGATGATTAACCGCACTCCCTGCTCTTTGGCATTCACTATTGCCGGGGCATTCAGGCCGTAACCTTCCTTGAGCCGATGGGGAATGTAAAAAGAAAATATTCCCGGAAAATCCCTGGCGAACTCATGGAAGATGGCCAAGGCGGTAATGCCGTCAACGTCATAATCGCCGAACACCATGACTTTTTCTTCTGCGCCAATCGCCGTAAAAATCCTTGCTTTGGCCTTTGCGATGTCCGGCAGAAGCAGCGGCGGATGCAGGCGGCTTATATCCGGCGAAAGGAAAGACTCAAAAGAACTCTCGGCTATCCCCCGGTTCAGCAGAATTTGGGCGACAAAGACTGAAAGCGAATGTTTCTCTGCCGCCTCCCGGGCAGCATCCCGGATTTCCTGTATGCTCCACAAATGCCGTCTCATGTTCGCAATGAATCTCCTCGGGCTTCACTATATCTTCCCCACCTCCGCTGTATACAGTAAAAATTCC
>CAYNSZ010000094.1:0-4970 GCA_964400075.1 uncultured Planctomycetia bacterium | reverse complement strand
AAAATTCCGATTGGGAATTTTTACTGACTCCAGTGGGGTAATCGACAAACATTCATCCCGCCTTTGGCGGGATTTCCGCGGGTCGATTAAGCTACATCTGCTCAACCGGAGTAATGCCTAAAAGCTCCAATCCGCAATGAAAAACAGTAAGTACGCCTTCAAGCAGATTCAGCCGGGCCCGGGTAAGGCGCTCGTCGGCTTCGATGACCCTGACCCGCTCGTAAAATTTATGAAAACCGGATGCAAGATTTCTCATGAACTCAATAAGGAATACCGGCTCCAGGGAATAGTAAGCCTTCTCAAGGCAATAAGAAAACTGCAGTAAAAGCCGCAACAGTGCGATCTCCTCCTCCGCTTTAAGAAACTGGCTTGCCGAGGCGTCAGGGACAACGCCGCCGGCCTTGCGAAAAATACTCTTGATGCGCGCGCAGACATACTGGATGTAATAGAGCGGGTTATCGAATGAGGCCTCTTTCGCCAAATCGATATCGAATTCAAGGTGTGAAGAGTTCTTGCGGGTCAGATAGTAAAACCGGGCGGCATCCCGGCCGACATCGGCGATTAAATCCGAAAGCGGGACAAAGGTACCTTCACGTTTGGACATGCGCTGTTTTGTCTTTAATGTCACCAGCTGTATAATGACCACTTTCAGCATCTCCTCTTTGTAGCCCATGGCTTTCATCGCCGTCTGCACGCGCCTGATGTAGCCGTGATGGTCAGGCCCCCAGAGATTTATCAGTTCATCGTAACCACGCTCTGCCTTATCCCGGTGGTAGGCGATATCCGAAGCAAAATAGGTGAGCTCGCCGTCAGCCTTTTTCACCACCCTGTCTTTATCATCACCAAACCGAGTCGCGGTAAACCAGAGCGCGCCATCCTTCTCATAAATCAGGTCTTTCCCGCGAAAGAATTCGATTGCCGCTCTTACCTTGCCATTTTCGATAAGCTCATGCTGCTGGCTGAACCAGCGCGTAAAGTCTTTCACGCCCAGGTCCTTCAAATCCTTCTTAATGCAATCGATCATGGACTGCATGTCAAAGGAGCGGATATTTCCCTTGCCGCCGGTTTTTAAAAAATATTCTGCAATATTCAGTATGTAATCTCCTTTATAGCCTCCTTCGGGGGCAACATATTCAATATTCTTTCGCAAGGCATCCACCGCCGAGCCGGTTGATTCGTGAAAAAGCTCGATTTGCCTGCCGGCATCGTTCAGATAATATTCCCGCTCGACCGTATTGCCGCAAAATTCCAGGATATTGGCTATCGCGTCTCCGATGACCGCCTGGCGGCCATGAGCAATGGAGAGCGGCCCGGTGGGATTGGCACTCAAAAATTCTACGAGGATTTTCTTTTTAAATTTGTGGCGGAAAAAACGCTCTTTGCCCGCCAGAATGCCATTTAAGGAATTTATGAGAACGTCGCGGGAAAGAAATATATTAATGAATCCCGGTTTAAGGATTTCTATCCGTTCGACTTGATGTTTTAAAGCGCTGCTCAGAGCGTTTTTTACCTGGCCGGCAATTTCCAGGGGGTCTTGCTTAACCTGGGAACCCAGCTTTAAAGCGACCATGGATGAGAGGTCGCCGAATTCCTGCCGCTGCGGCAATTCCCAGAGGGGATGCTCGAGGCTGGTGTTAAAACTATCCCGGATAATTTCCTCGAGAATCTCGGAAACTTTATCGTAGAAACTTTTCATTCTTTTAGATTCCGGCCGCTTGCGCGACCGCCTTGGATGTCGCCTTGACAACGGGAGGCTGAATGATGCTTTGTATGGCGATATGCGGGTCTTTCAAGCCGTGGCCGGTAAGAGTGCAGCTGATAAGGAGGGGTTTTACCTTCGCGCCGCGGGCGCGGAAAAAACCCCGTTTATGAAGCATGAGCAGCCCGGCGACAGAAGCCGCGGAAGCGGGCTCGACAAATATCCCCTCCTGCCGGGAAAGAATCTTATACGCCGAAAGTATCTGCGCGTCGCTCACCGCGTCGATGACTCCTTTTGATTCATCGCGCGCGCGCTCCGCCTCTTGCCAGCTGGCAGGATTGCCGATGCGGATAGCCGTGGCAATGGTCTTTGGTTTTTTAATCGGGTACCCCTTGACAATCGGCGCCGCTCCTTTGGCCTGGAACCCAAGCATGCGGGGCAAAGTTTCGGTCTTGCCGCAGGAGAAATACTCCTTATATCCCTTCCAGTAGGCGGTAATATTTCCGGCGTTGCCCACCGGCAGACAGTGGAAATCAGGCGCGCGTCCTAAATCATCGCAAATTTCAAACGCAGCGGTCTTTTGGCCTTCAATGCGAAAAGGATTTATTGAATTAACCAGGGTAACCGGGTAATGTTCGGAAATTTCCCGCACGATTCTCAGGGCATCGTCAAAATTACCCTTGATGGCAATGACCCGGGCGTTATGAATGAGCGCCTGGGCGAGCTTGCCCAGGGCGATAGCACCCTCCGGTAAAACCACCAGGCATTTCAAATTGCCGCGTGCGGAAAACGCCGCGGCTGACGCTGAAGTGTTACCCGTCGAAGCGCAGATAACCGCACGCGCGCCCGCCTCGATCGCTTTAGATATGGCAACGGTCATCCCCCGGTCTTTGAAAGAGCCGGTCGGATTCAACCCTTCATATTTAAGGTAAACTTTAAAATTCCTCCCCATAAGGCTGGATAGCTTTGAGGCGTATATCAGGGGAGTATTACCTTCTTTCAGGCTCACCAGGGGGGTACGAGAGGTAACCGGTAAGTACTTGCGGTAACGGTCAATAACACCGTTGTACTGCTTCATAAATCCTCGATCCGTAATATCTGGGAAGGGCTTTTGATGGTTTTGAGCTGGTCGATGGCGCTCAGGGCTTTGCGGATGTCGTTCTCCTTCACCTGGTGCGTAAGCATCACGATAGGCACAAAGGTACCTTCGTTTCTCTCCTTCTGGGTCACCGAGGCAATGCTGATATTATGATGGGCAAGAATTTTTGAAACCTCGGCGAGCACGCCGGGGCGGTCCACGGCCATGCAACGCATGTAATAACGGGTCTGAATATCCCGTATGTTTTTCAGCTGCAGTTTTTCTTCCTGGGGCGTAAATCCTTTATTGCCCGAAGCAATGCTCACGATGTCCGAAAGAACCGAGGCCGAAGTAGAGACTCCGCCGGCGCCTTCACCGTAAAAGAGAAGCTCACCGGCCGGTTTAGTATCAAAATACACGGCATTATAGGCAAGGGAGACCTGGGCCAAGGGATGGTCGCGGGCAATGAGCGCCGGGTGAACCCGCAAATCAAGGGATTCTTTATCTTTCTTGGCAATAGCCAGGAGTTTAATAGTGTAGTGTAATTCCTGGGCGTGGAGCACATCCACCAGCGATATCCGGGAAATGCCCTCGGCGTACACCTGCTCGAGCGGCGGCCAGATGCCGTAGTGAAGGTAACTTAAAATGCACAACTTATGGAGGGTATCGATACCGTTTATATCAAGATCCGGCTTCTGTTCAGCGTAGCCGCAGGCCTGAGCCTCCTTAAGAGCGGTAGCGAAATCTAAGTTCTCCTTGCGCATCTTATCGAGGATATAGTTAGTGGTACCGTTAAGTATCCCGTATATCTTTCTCACATCGCAGGCGATAAGACCTTCGGAGGTGCTTTTGACGAGCGGTATTGCCCCGCATACCGCGGCCTCAAAGCCTACGCGTTTTTCGCTTTTCATGGCTTCGGCAAAAATAGTTTTCCCGCTGGTAGCGAGGAGCGCTTTGTTGGCAGTCACGACATTTTTACCGTTCCTCAAAGCTTCGAGGATGATGGTACGGGCCGGCTCAAGCCCTCCGATTAATTCCACAATGATATCGATTTCGGGATCACGTAAAAGCTGCGAAGGGTCGCTGGTAAAGGAAACTTGGTACTGTTCAGCGAGGCTTCTGCGGGAATCGTCCTTATCGCATATTTTTTTCAGGACTATTTTTAAATCGGCGCGCCGGGATATGAAGGTAGCGTATTTGTGGAGCGACTTTAAAACACCTTCTCCCACACGGCCCAACCCGATAATCCCGATAACTTTTTTATTCATGCTTCAGGTGTTCCTGGATAAATTCACCGAGTTTGTAGAAAAATTCCTCATTTAAATCCAGAAACTGGATGCGCGTCTCATAAATGATGTCTCTGACGACCTCTTTGGATGCAATCACCCGGCCGGTCACTTCTATCTTTTGAGGAATCAGGGGAAAACGCAGAATCATTGCCAGACGAGTCCCCTCCGCGAATTTTTTATTGGTGGTAAGCAGCATCCCTCCCTGGCTTACATTTTTGGTCTGGGAAAGGTCATAGCCATCCACGGTCTCCATGATACGGTAACTGACGACAAAATTAACACTCGCCCTGCGGAACTTGCGTCTCTCCGGCCCTGAGTAAGTTGCCATATATACCTCCCTTTAAAATAGAGAGAAAAACTCTCTATCCTCTATACTCTTTCCTCTCTTCTTAATTGCCCGCTCTGTATTAGGCCTTCCAGACCACGATGCCCCCTTGCCAGGAACACCTGATTATCAGAGAACCTCTCTATAACCGCATGCTACCCCGTACGATAAAAATTTATAGAAGCGGGGATTCCTTAATCCTCCAATTGTGCGTGCCAGGCCCCGCTCCATACAAAACAGTAAGAGCGGGGATTCGCCTTCGGTCTGTTGCTTGCTACTCGCGTAGACCGATGTCGAATTTATCGGGGGGGCGGGATTTGAACCCGCGACCCCTTGAACCCCATTCAAGTGCGCTAATCCAGACTGCGCTACCCCCCGAAGCAAAAGTAGTTATATAGGGTTCGTCGAAAAAGAACGTATATAGGATTCCCGATGTCCCCTGTAAAGCTATCGAGACATCGGGATCCCGCTTTATACAAAATATAAAGGAGCGGGAATTCCTTAATCCTCTATTCCTGCGTGCCAGGCCCCGCTGGATACAAAATAGTAAGAGCGGGGATTCGACCGTGTATCACTCAG
>CAYNSZ010000093.1:5398-5791 GCA_964400075.1 uncultured Planctomycetia bacterium | reverse complement strand
TCTTTTGGCTGCCTCAAGAAGTCCAGAAAGATCAAAGGCAAAATCAAGATTTTTTGCGATGATTTGCGCATCTCCTCCGGTTAGGACAATCTCCGCGGCAGGGTTGATGCCGAGAGCTTTCCGGTATTTTTGCACCAGTGAGTTAATCATGAGGCTGAATCCTTCCTCGATCCCGCGCCGAATGCTTTCTTGGGTGGTAGTTGGTATGGCCTTGTGGGACCGCGCGGGGACGATCTTTTTAGGTAAAAGCGCGCATTGTCTTAAAACCGCCAGGGTAGAGCCGATGCCCGGCAGGATAATACCACCCTGATAATGGCCTGATGCGGATAAAAAATCAACAGTGATCGCGGTCCCGCAATCGATGACCATGCGCGGCCCGCGGAAAAGGCATTG
>CAYNSZ010000093.1:0-5373 GCA_964400075.1 uncultured Planctomycetia bacterium | reverse complement strand
GAGCCGGTCCATGCCTATCTGTTTACGATTATAGTGGCTGCGTATCGGTACCTGGCAGTCTCTGCCTACCAGGATGACTCGGCTTCCAAGATTTGTAAACAAGCGATTCGCCGCGGGAACTACTGAACAGATAATCACTGTCTCATTACTGCTGGCGGGAATGAGCCTGCGTAGGGCGGCTTTGGTTGCTCGGCGGGTAGGGATGGTCTTTATTTTGGCAAGTTTTCCGTTATAAAACCAGCCAAGACAGATAGTGGTGTTGCCGACATCAACAGCGATCATGTTCATAGGTATATCTGAAACTGTCCGTGTGTCAATGGTCTTTTTTGACAACATTTTTAAGCTGAATAATTTTATCTCGCAGCTGGACAGCCTTTTCGTAGTGTAAATTTTTAGCCGCGATATACATTTCTTTTTCAAGCTCCGCGATAACTTCCCGAAGTTCTATGTCTGCGGAATCAAGGTCGAGTCGCCGGCGAAGCATTTCCTCTTCTTTCAGATACACTTCGATCCCATGTTTGATCGCCTTTTGAACACTGGTCGGGGTAATCTTATTTTTGGCATTATACGCGAGCTGGATAGTACGCCGGCGCTGGCTTTCTTGCATTGCCCGCCTCATTGATTGGGTAACAGTGTCTGCATACATAAAAACCTGTCCGTTAATGTTACGGGCGCAACGGCCGGCTACTTGGATGAGAGAAGTCGCCGAACGTAGGAATCCTTCTTTATCCGCGTCGAGAATTGCGACTAACGATACTTCGGGCAGGTCTATCCCTTCCCGCAACAAATTGATGCCGATGAGCGCATCAAAAGCTTTCATGCGTAGATCCTTCAAAATTTTAGCTCGTTGGAGCGTGTCGATTTCCGAATGCAAATACGTCACCGCAACCCCCGCGTCTTTTAAATATTCGCTTAGCTCTTCACTCATACGCTTGGTAAGGGTGGTAACAAGCGTCCGTTCACCTTTGGCCGCGCGTTTACGGATCTCAGTTATGAGATCGTCAAGCTGGTTTTGAGTGCTTTTTACAATTATTTCAGGGTCAGGCAATCCTGTCGGTCGGATCACCTGCTCTATCACTTCCTGGCCTGACAAATTGATCTCAACTTCTCCGGGCGTGGCAGAGATAAAAATAGTTTGGCCGGTCAAGGTTTGGAATTCATCATAACGCAACGGCCGGTTATCCAGGCAGGAAGGCAGTCGGAAACCGAAATCAACCAGTGTTCGCTTGCGGGATTTATCGCCCGCATACATCCCCCGCAGCTGCGGGAGGGTAACATGACTTTCATCGATTACCGTTATAAAATCTTCAGGAAAATAATCAAGAAGGCAGTACGGCCGGGAACCCGGGGGCAGCTGGCTGAGATGCCGGGAATAATTCTCTATGCCGTGGCAATAGCCGCATTCCCTGAGCATTTCTATATCAAAAAGTGTCCGCTGCCGGAGGCGCTGCGCTTGCAGCTGTTTACCCTGTCGCTCGAAAAAATTAACTTGCTCATCGAGTTCAGCCTGAATAGTTTTAACCGCAGCTTCAATTTTATCCCTCTCCATAATGAAATGTTTTGCCGGATAAATTCCAAGAGCGTTGAAATCTGAAATTTTTTTTCCATTGAGGGGATCAAACTCATAAATCTTTTCTATCTCATCGCCATAGAACTCAATTCTCACCGGACGCTCTTTGTATGAAGGAAAAATATCAATAACGTCTCCTTTACGCCGGAAAATTCCTCGCTTGAAGTCAAGGTCATTACGCTCGTACTGGATCTCTACCAGCTTACGGAGCACTGTCTCCACGGCAAGTTCGCTGCCGACGCCGAGGCTAAGGCTTAAATTTTGGTAGTCCTGCGGCGAACCAAGATTGTATATGCAGGAAACTGAAGCGACTACCAGCACATCCCTGCGGTTTGACAGGGCGCTCGTAGCCGACAAACGAAGCCGGTCCAGCCGGTCATTGATCGAAGCGTCCTTCTCAATATAAGTATCAGTCTGAGGGATATAGCTTTCCGGCTGGTAGTAATCATAATAACTAACAAAATATTCAACCGCGTTTTGCGGAAAAAATTCTTTAAACTCAGCGTATAGCTGGCTGGCAAGAGTTTTGTTATGAGAGATTACCAAGGTGGGGCGGTTGATTTTTTCAAGGACACACGCCACAGTGAAGGTTTTGCCTGAACCGGTCACTCCCAACAGCGTAAGATATCGCTTATTATTTTTGAGACCGGCACAGAGTTGCTGTATGGCTTTTGGCTGATCTCCGGTCGGCTGAAAAGAACTGGCAAGCTTAAATCTATCCATGGCAAGGGTACGAGGGGTTATGCGAGTATCTCGAGCGTGAAGTCGATGGCACGCGGAGAATGGGTTATCGAGCCGACTGAAATAAAGTCAACCCCAGCCAGAGCAATCGCGCGTATCTTCGCAAGGGTGACGCCGCCCGATGCTTCTAAGAGTATTCCAGGAAAATGTCGGTTGCGAAGGTCTACCGCGGCACGTAATTGCCTAAGGGGAAAATTATCAAGCATAATGATATCGGGCAGGTATGGCGCTATTTCATGAAATTCTTTTAAGGTTTCGACTTCAATCTCAATTTTAGAGGCATGTCCTTTGCGTAAGCGTTTCATGATCATGCGAATATGCGCTTTATTGAGTTTGCCATTTTTGATGCAGGCAGCGGCTCGTAAATGATTGTCTTTGACAATAATGCCATCTGATAAACCATACCGATGGTTAGAGCCACCACCGGTTTCCACGGCGTACTTTTCAAGGATTCGTAAAGTTGGAGTGGTTTTACGCGTATCGAGAAGCCTCGCTTTGGTGCCTTTAAGCCTGGCGACATACGCATTGGTTGCGGTCGCTATCCCGGAAAGTAACGATAAGAAATTGAGCGCGACCCTCTCGCCACTAAGGACTGATTGTAAACGCCCCTCGAGGATTGCGATTTTTTTATTTTTTTTGAACGACTGGCCGTCGTTCAGATAGGGGTGAAAAACGAGAGACTTATCCAAATACCGGTAGGCGAAGCGGGCGATATCGATACCGCAGAGCACACCCGATTCCCGGGCAAAAATAACCGCTTTGCCGCGAGATGACTGGGGTATGGTAAAACGGGTAGTCAGATCCTGCCTGACGCCATCTTCATTCAAAGCGGCAACGGCTATCCGGGCTATAGATTTAGCTAAGTGCATTTTTTAAACCGGTGAGGCGTTTCAGTTCCCGTGACATATCAGCATGCTTGCTCCTTTCGTTCTCAACGATTTCAGCTGATGCCTGCTCAAGAAATTTCTGGTTATTGAGTCGGGAAGCTACCTTATCTAAAGTTAAGTTGAGGGATTCTATCTTTTTTGCGAGCGTAGCCAGAAATAAGCTGAGATTATCGGTATCAAGAGCGATGTTCACGGTCCAATGCCGGTTCTCGTATAATGCGCGAGACAACGAATCTTTGACGTTGATTTTTTCTATACCGGCAAGGCGTTTGAGCCAGGCTTGGTTATTTTCCCACAGCGCCGCGCCAGCGGTTTCTTGGGGACGCAGTTCAATAACTACTTTTTGTTGGGGAACGCCCAGATCCGCTTTAATATTGCGCAGGGACCTGACAGTTTCAAGCAGCGCCTGGAAAACTTCGGTCTGCTCAGCATCGGCCTTCAGGGGGTGGGGCATCGGCCAGGGAGATTCTGCGATTGTTTCCTGAGAAAGGTCTGGGAGGATGGACCTTATGACCTGATAAATCTCTTCGCTGATAAACGGCATGACTGGATGCAAAAGCTTTAGGGCATCAAGGAGCACGCGAAGCAAAATACCGGTTTTGGCGGGTGTTATGGAATCCTTTACGATTTCTATATACCAGTCACAGAAGGCATGCCAGAAAAAATCATAAATTTTCTTTGTTGCTTCGCTAAAAGAGTACTCTTGCAGGTATGTGGTTACTTCCCGGATGGTAGTATTCAATTCAGCCACCAGCCAAGCATCAGCGGCCTCAAGCTCTGCGGTCATTGGGTTCGAGACTGGTATGTTAGCGTCACTCGCTTTTAAAAAAATAAAGCGTGCAGCATTCCAGACTTTATTGCAAAAATTCCTTCCCACGAGGAAACGCTCTTGCGCCAAATACACATCTGAACCGCTGGAGGCAGAAAGCATCAATGAAAATCTGAGCGCGTCCGCGCCGAATTTTTCGATTATTTCCAAGGGGTCAATGATATTGCCGAGAGATTTAGACATTTTGATTCCGCGTTCATCTCGCACGGTTCCGTGTATCAGGACATCAGGAAACGGTATGTCTCCCATAAATTCAAGCCCGGCCATTATCATGCGCGCAACCCAGAAAAAGAGTATTTCTGAAGCGGTGACCAGGCAACTCGTCGGGTAGAAATAACCCAGGTCAGGAGTTTTATCAGGCCAGCCAAAGGTTGCGAACGGCCAGAGCCAGCTTGAAAACCATGTATCCAGCACATCAGGATCCTGGGTGATATCAGCCGAACCGCAATCAGGGCATTGAAGAGGCTTGTCTCCTGAAACAATCAGGCCTTTGGCACCTGTCAAATACTCAGTGCCGACAGACTGCATGGCGTCAGTTGTTACCCTGGGTTCGATTCTTAGGCAATTATTGCAATAATAAACCGGTAGACGGTGGCCCCACCAGATTTGACGCGATATACACCAGTCCTGGATATTATACATCCAGTTCAGATACACTTTTTTCCAGCGTTCAGGATAGAAACGCACACGGTCCTGTTCAACTGCTTTTACCGCAGGCTCAACAAGCGGCCGCATTTTCACAAACCACTGTAAACTTACCCGAGGCTCAATGACCGTATTGCACCGGTAACAATGACCGGCGCTTATGGTATACGGCTCTTTCTTTTCGATAAGGTTTTTATCTTTAAGGAGGGATACTAACGCCTCCCGGGCCTCAAACCGGTCCATACCGATAAAATCGTCAGGGACATTCTCATTAAGTGTTGCGTCAGAATTCATAATGTTAATAAAGGCAAGATTATATTTTTTGCCGAGCATGAAATCAGCCGGATCATGAGCCGGGGTGACTTTAACGATTCCTGTCCCGAATTCCGGGTCAATGGCCTCATCCTCGATGACCGTCAGTTCCCGGCCGACAATCGGTAGGATTACTTTCGCTTCCTTCAACCATTGATAGCGGTTGTCATGGGGATTGATGGCAATGGCAGTATCTCCTAGCATAGTTTCGGGCCGCGTCGTAGCCACCACGATATAGTCCTCTGTCCTCTGTCCTCTGACCTCTGACCTCTGACCTCTGTCTTCTGACTTCTTAACAGGATAACGAATGTAATACAGCCAGCCATCGATTTCTTTATGAGCCGCCTCTTCGTCGCTTAAGGCAGTCGCGCACCGCGGACACCAATTAA
>CAYNSZ010000092.1:0-5888 GCA_964400075.1 uncultured Planctomycetia bacterium | reverse complement strand
GTAAAGTATCGCCTGCTGCCAACGGCTGGTCAGTGCGGATTCTCATGCCCCCGCCGCTCACATCCTGGGCTACGACCTGAACCAGAGGACTCCTGCGTGCGCGCCAACGGAATTTCAGCCGTAAAGGCAGGTTCAGGCGCTGGCTCTTGCGGCGTTCTGGCCTGCGTATCTTGAGCGTATGCTTCATCATCATAATCCTCTCCTTTGATACAAAATTGAAACTGGTTAAAAAAGCTGCTTTTGATTGAAGGAAACATCGATGAGTTTATCACAAATAAATTCTATGAATTCGATGGGGTCGGCGATCTTCTCAAACCGCAGTCCTGCCTGATATCTGCCGGCCCGTATTTTTTTTGACCATACCACCCTGCCTTTAACCGGGATTGCGGCCGGATTTTTTTTTGAAGGCTGAAATAACAACTCGATTTTATCCCCGGTCCTGAAACGGTGGCCGGTGACAATCATGATACCGACCGAGGCCCCGCGCTCCAGCGGTTGATGCGTAAACAGGCTTATCCCCAAACCGCTTATGTCCTTGCTCAAGCCTTTGATGTTTTGTTGGGAGCCCCTGGACCTGCACCATACCGTTAGGGCAATAGGAGCCCGCTGGGCTTTTCGCCTCTCAGAAGGAAGATGGAATTGTTTTGGGTTCATGGGGTAATTTTTGCTTCGTGCCGCGGCTGATAGGCTTTAGAATAGTCGTGTCCATTATAGCAGAAGAATTTCCGGTAAACAACCGGCTCTGGGCCTGGAATACCCTACGAGACCGCGGCTATCGGCGCCCGTTGTTTCCTTGGCCCCGGACTTGGCCGGGACCATCGGCAGACTCCGGAGGTGTGGGGCCGGACGCAATTTCAGGGCCGGTAGCGTTCAGGTGCTTCAAGAGGAATGGTTTGAATTGTTCTATAGTCGTGCGCTCATATGAATCGATGCGGCATAACTCCGGAGGCAGAGGGCCGCTTTCGCCTGGACCCTGCTTAGTTATAACCTGCACGATTTGTTTTCCTTCAAGGAGCGACGCGTCAAAACGAGCTATCTCTTCCCTGAGCTGGCGCCACTGCCCTTGATACTCCAGGGAATCATCGCTAAGGCAAAGGATAATCCTGCTACGCAAGAGGTGCCGCAGAAACAGATTTTCATTCTTCGAGTGCGCGTTTGAAGGCTTGAGTTTCTTTACCGCGGGAGTATCCAAGACAATAAACCGCTCCCTTTTCCAATCAGCTTCGGCACAGGAACAAGCAGTGGTAGTAAAGGGGTAATCCGCCACCTTATGGCTCTTGCCGGTTAAAGCGTTAAAGAGTGAGGTCTTTCCGCTATTGGCAAAACCGACAATAGCCACATCATTAGGGATACGGAAATCTAGCGTTACCTGCTTCTCTTGAGGATTTTGAGCAGCAACAGTGAAATTGCGGCGGTTATTGCCCTTACCGCCGCTGCCGCCCTGGCATAGGCGATGGGTTGAACCTGCCTGGACAAGATCTGCTAACAGAATACCCTCGCACACTAAACGCGTGCCACAGGGCACATCAACGAGAAGGTCCGATGCGTTTTTGCCGGTTTTGTTCCACTCCCGGCCGCGCTCGCCGTCTCTGGCGATAAAGGTTTTATTATTGCTGAATTTGCTTAAATCGTAGAGGTGGGGGCTGGCCCTGACAAGCACGTCGCCGCCATCGCCGCCATCGCCGCCAGTACCTACTATCCGGCCAGTACCCAGTTTACCAAAGTGGGAGCAGCCCTGGCCGCCTGCGCCTGAACGAAAGATAACCGTGACCGTATCGACAATCACTGCGATTCTTTTTGAGAGGAAGCAGCGATGATGCGGGTAATTTTAAGGGTGGTATATATCTGGCGGTGCCCCTGCTTACGGCGGTATTTCTTGCGGCGTTTGGCTTTGATGACCAGGATCTTTTTTGCTTTCTTTTCCCCCTTTATTTCAGCTTCGACCCGGCTCTTCTCAATATAGGGGGTGCCGATCCTGGTTTTCTTATCGTCAGCCAAGAGCAAGACCTTATCAAAGGCGATCTTGCCTTCTTTTTCTCTCAAGCGCTCGACCTTGATAGTATCACCTTCCTGTATCAGGTACTGTTTAGTGCCGATTTCAACGACTGCGATCATAGTTTTACTCCTCAATGAGACTTGGCTTTTTTGCGAGTAAAAAAGCCTTAGTCGAATTGATATCTGCCGAGTCCGGGTAAAGTCTCGCCAGAGAATTTACCCGGTATACAGCGAGGCAGATATATATCCAGGTTACTTTTCAATGAAACTTGGCCTTTTTACGAGCAAGCGAGTAAAAAGGCTATAGTTGAATTCCCCGCACCTATAGTTTTGTATTTAGCGGGGTCTGCCGAGTCCGGGTAAAATCTCGCCAGAGAATTTACTCGGTAGGTAGCGAGGCGGATATATAAAGAATTTATATTTCAATGCCCCCGCCTTTGACGACGGAATAAAATAGTAGCATAGGGCTATTCTCGCGTCAAGTCTTTCTTGGGGGATTTCTTGGGGGATGGTTTGAGCTCTCCTGGCTTATCAAGAGTGGTGTTTTAAGCGGTCCGGCGCAAAGCTTCGCCCGCTCAAGCCGCAAGTTGATTGCTTTCCTTATCCGTGACTGCGGCTTCAATAATGGCAAGAATAAAACCAAGTTGTATTCCGAGGCTCTGCTCCACATGGTAATCCAACATGTCCCGTATGAAGAAAAAAACAAGACCGGCAAACCCTGCATACACCAAGTGCCGCAACCGAGGGCAATAATTACGCGATAGTACCCAAAAATATTTAGTTAATCTCAAAAATAAAAAGCAGAACGCCCCCAAACCGATAAGGCCGCATGCCACCAGCACCTCAAGTACCAGATTATGGGTATCGCTATAATACGTATAGTAGTCAAAATAGCCCATGCCGATACCAACAAACGGATGCTGCTTGAAAAAAACAAGGCCTGCCCGGTATATGTCAAGCCTCATCTGGAGTGTCTGCAAACGGAAAGAAAATAATAGTAGCGTCAGTCTGTTATTGAAAAAATAAATAGCAGCAGTGGCCAATACAGAAAAAATGCTGGCACAGAACAAGGTGCGCTTAATTTTTATATCGTTTAGTACGGCGGCCCGCGGTAATAAAAAGACAACCAGCACGAAAAGAAAGCAGCTAATACCCCAACGGGAGGCGGTAAGCAGCAAGGCCGTTGCGGGTATGCTCGACAATAACAAATATAATGATTTTCGCCTGGTTCGGGCTTCAGACAGCGCCTCTGCCAGCCACAGAAAAAGAAATAATCCCAGCTGCAGAGAAATAAAATTCCGATGACTGAAATATAGACTTGCTGGCCAGCCGGCAACGAACGCCTGAGCGATAATATAAAACACTGAAAAGATAAAAAGGGCTACCATCATAATCCTAACTGCAACACGTACATCACGTCCATTCCTTAAACTATTGAGTATGAGCATATAAGCAAGCGGGATCTCGGCCCAGACAATAAAGTGCTCTTTAAACTTGAACGGGGTTCCAGGATGAATCATGGCAAATATCATAACCGCTAAAAGCGGGAGGAAAAAACTAAGCACCCGCCTCCCCCGAAAGGAGGTTTTCTGACCAAAGAGAAAACGCACTCCCCAGGCCAGGAACACCCCAAGAAACACTAAGTGCCAGATAGCAAAAACCAGTTTTATATTCGCAGGGACGAAGAGACTAATAACCAGCAAGGCCACGCCCAACAACGACGATTTTATCGCGCCGATGAACACAGCCATAATAATCAGCAAAGCTGCCCAATGAATCGGCTCTAAAACAGGTAAGGGGAAGGTCATAGTAATTAATTGCCGCGATTCTGAAGACGACGGTACCGCTGTTTATGCAATGCCAGCAACTGCTTTAACTCACGGGCAATAGTACTGGCTGTGCCCGATAGGTTGGACTGTTCCTGCGGGTCTAAGCCGAGCTCGTAGAGCTCCTCGCGCAGAGAACCTCTTATTTTTACCTCAATATATTTATACTGCTTTGTTCTCACCATGCTACTACGGTGACCAAAGGCAAACACAACATCTTTGGCCGGCACCTTGCTGCCGGAAATGAGACCGATAAGGCTTGCGCCGGCCATATCCCCAGGGATGTCTGCTTGCACAATGTCTATAATAGTCGGCATAAGATCCACATGTTCGCTGAAATCGGTGATACGGACGCCCCGGCCGCTTAAACTCAATGGCAATTTAATGATACAGGGCACATGGACAAGGGTATCGTAGAGGTTCGGAGTATGCGAGAGCATGTTGTGTTCCATAAACTCCTGGCCGCGGCTGGAGGTGATAATTAACAAGGTGTTATCCCAGGTGCCGATTGCCTGAAGGAATTCTCTGAGCCTACCGATAGAAGCATCAAGGTCTCTGATCTGAGCGTCGTAGGCGTCGCTGAGCAGTTTGAGCTGCCGCGGGTAATCAGCCATCGTCGTCCAGTCATCCGGCACCAACCTTTGAAGATGACGTTTACAGAGGGTCGTGGGATATTTCAGGGTAAAAAGAGTATGCACCAACAGCAGTGACCTATCGCGGGAAGACAAACTTTCGTATGTATCAATAAGGGTTGAGTCTATCATAATCGCTTCGGCTGCAACGCGTTCATTGTTCAAATAATCCAGTTCAGTACGGATAACTGCGTCTTGTTGTATCCCTTCAAAACTATAGGGGACATCCAGCTCGGGACAGTGCAGGTAAAGAAACAGTGGGTGCTTATAGTTATGCAAAATCAAACGATGGGCAGCTGCGAAACGCGCTTTTTTCTCCCGGCCAGTGTTAACCAGTTTGAAACCAAAATCAATACCCTGTTTCCCCGGCAAGGGATCGCCGCCGCTTAAAAAACAGCTCAAGAATCCCGCTTCTTCGAGAAGCTGCGGGAGAGTAATTATAGATTCTGCCAAGGAAGATTTGCGGGAACTTTCAGATAAAACTCTGTGGCTTAAGGGGTACTGCGAGGTCAGCAATGATACATGGGCGCTGGCTGCAAGCGGCGATTGGCTAAAATGATTCTCAAACACAATCCCCTCCTCGGCGATCGCGTCCAGGTTGGGTGAGGTATTACCAGTATACCCATAACAGCCCAGCCGATCAGACCGCAGGCCGTCCACAGCAATGATGATAATGAGCTTGGGCTGGCTGGTTACGGAAGGCGTATGGGAAGGTTTACGAATGAGAAAAAGAAACGCGGCCAGGCAGAAAATAATTAAGATAAAAACAGTAAGGTAGGATAGACTTCCTTGACGCCCGGGAAAACTCGCGCTGCCGTATCTGGTATATAAACGAACCCGGAGGCCGTGCGGCGGTAGCAAAACTGACTTCATGAATTATTGAGCTAAAAAAATGACTGCCGCCAGTGCTCGCTTCATGGCTCTGGCGGGCATAGTTTAAATCTCTTCGCTGTTCGTCCGTAGGCCGGGTGGCATCCCCTGTTCCATGAACAGCTCGACTTCTTTTCGCTTGACTTTGCGGGTTGAGGTCTTGGGCAGTTCCTCGGTGTGGAGCACGAACCCGGAAATTTTTTTATACTCAGCGAGTTTCTTACCCAGGCGGTTCATTTCTTCGGAAATTTTTTCCTTAATTATGTTCTCGGCGCTTCGCTCTTCACGCGTAAACCGCTCCAGATCCGGTACCACCACTGCAAAGACTTCTTCAGTCCCTTCCTTAAGCCCCCCGGCCGCTTTCCTGCCTAGGACGCATATTTCCTTTATATAGGGGCTCTCGCTCATGACCTGCTCGACTTCTTCGGGGAAAATCTTCTTGCCACCGCCCAGGACAATCAGATTCTTTGCCCGGCCTGAAATAAACAGGAAATTATCCTGGTCCAGATACCCTAAATCTCCGGTATAGAACCAGCCATCTTTGAGGACTTCCGAAGTCTTCTCG